>JBFGUQ010000403.1:0-2835 GCA_041565515.1 Rhodocyclaceae bacterium
GACGAGGAAATCGTCCGGCAGCAAGTCGTTCAGTTGCTGCTCGATGTCCGCCACCACTGCGGCGAATGTCTTCAGCCCGCTCAGCCTCTTTCGCAGCGCCACATGCTCGGTCGCGAGCTGGCCCGCGAGGCGCATGAACTCCTGCGCCACGAGGGTGATCCGTGGCTTTGCCTGTGCGCATCGCCGCGCGAATTCGTCCGCATTCGCCGGCAGCGGCTCGAGCAGGCAACAGCGCGCGAGCGTCGCGTCCACGAGCCGCGCCTTGAGCTCGGCCTCGGTGCCGAAGCTGATGTACTGCAAGGCCAGCTCGCGCAGGCCGGGCAAGCGCTCGATCGCACGCACCTGGTCCTTCAGCGTCAGCGCAAACAGCCGCGCCAGCCCCCGCCGATGCACTCGTGCGGCCTCTTCCGGAGTATCGAAGGGTCGCAGCGAGACACTGTCGCCATCGTCGTGCAGGGCAGGAAAGCCGATCACGTCGCGCCCTGCGACCCTGATCTCCAGCAACTCGGGCAGGGCGCCGAAGCTCCAGGCTGTGAAGCCTGCCAGCGCGGGGCCGCTCGATCCTGCGCTTTCCGCCTTTTCCGCGCCGCGCCCGGTGTCGCGCCCCGGCGCTGGCGCGCGTTCGTTCGGCTCCGCCGCGCGGCCGCCCGCCACCTCGGCGGAGCGGCCCGGCGCCACTCCCGCCGCATCCAGCGCCCCGGCAAGCGCGCCGCCGATCTTCGCCGCATTGAAGCGCGCCGCCACCTGCTCGCGAAAGCGCGCACGCAGCTCGGCCAGATTGCGCGACTGCCCCATCACCCGGCCATGCTCGTCGACGACACGAAAGTTCATGAAACAGTGGGCCTTGAGGTTCTCCGCCCTGAAGCTCTCGAGCGGCAGCTTCAACTGCACGCGTTCCTCGACGAAACGCTGCAGGCTCCTGAGCAGGGGCTCGTCGGTGTCGAACTCCCCCGCCTCGAAAGCAGCCATGAAGGCAGCCGCGCTGTCCGCCACCGGTTGCAGCCGATGGCGGTGCTTCTGCGGCACGGTCTTCAGCAACGCCGCCACCTTCTCTTCGAGCAGGCCGGGCACCAGCCACTCGCAGCGCCCGGCGGGGATCTGGTTCAACATCGCCAGCGGCACCGAGAGCGTCACGCCGTCGTCGGGCTCGCCCGGGCGGTGCAGGTAGCTCAGCGCCAGCGACTGGCCGAGCACCTCGAAGCGCGCCGGGAAGCGCTCGGTGGTGACGCCCTCGGCCTCATGGCGCATGAGCTGGTCGCGCGTGAGCTGCAGCAGCTTGGGCTCGGTCTTCTCGGCCTGCCTGCGCCAGGCCTCGAAACCGGCCAGGTCGACGATGTCCTCCGGAATCCTGCTGTCGTAGAAGGCCTCGATCAGGGCCTCGTCGACCAGCACGTCCGGCCGGCGCGACTTGTGCTCGAGACGCTCGATCTCGGTCACGAGGCGCTGGTTGTGGGCCAGGAAGGCCATGGCGCGCGCGGGCCCCTCGGCGATCTCGCCCTCGACCAGGCCTTCGCGTATGAACAGTTCGCGGCACAGCCTCGGGTCGATGTCCCGGTAGCCCACACCACGCCGCGGATAGAGCACCAGGCCGTACACCGCGCCGCGCTCCCAGGCCCGCACGCTGCCGGCCGACTTCGACCAGTGCGGCTCGAACACCTGGCGCTTGACCAGGTGCGCACCCACCTCCTCCACCCACTCGGGCTCGATGCGGGCCACGCAGCGGCCAAACAAGCGCGAGGTCTCGACCTGCTCGGCGCACATGATCCACTTGCCGGCCTTCTTCGCCAGCGCCGAGCCCGGATGCGGCCAGAAGCGGATGCCGCGCGCACCGAGGTAGGAGCCGGCCTGCGGCCCGGACGCGTCCTCGAACTTGCAGCCGATGTTGCCGAGCAGACCTGCGAGCAGGGCCTTGTGGATGGCCTCGCCCGTCGCCGGCTGCTGGTTCTCGCGCCAGCCGTGTTCCGCGCACAAGGTGTGCAGCTGGGTGAACACGTCGCGCCATTCGCGCATGCGCAGATAGGACAGGAAGTGGCGCTTGCACCAGGCCTTCTGCTTGCTGCCCGACTCGTGGCGCTGGACCTCGTCCCAGGCCTTCCACAGGTGCAGGTACCAGAGGAATTCCGAGCGCTGGTCCTGTTCGCCGCCGCGGAACTTCGCGTGCGCCTGGTCGGCCGCCCCCGGGCTGTCCTGCGGCCGCTCGCGTGGGTCCTGCACCGACAGCGCAGCGGCGATCACCAGCACCTCGGCGAGACTGCCACGATCGCGCGCGGCGAGGATCATGCGCCCGATCTTGGGGTCGAGCGGCAGCTTCGCCAGTTCGCGGCCGATCGGCGTGAGCTCACGCGCGTCGTCGTCGGTGACGGCGCCCAGCTCGGCGAGCAGGGCATAGCCGTCGCCGATCAGGCGCGAGCCCGGCGCGTCGATGAACGGAAAATCCTCGACCGCGCCGAGCTTCAGCGCCTTCATGCGCAGGATGACGCCGGCGAGCGAGGAGCGCAGGATCTCCGGGTCGGTGTGCGCCGGGCGCTTGCCGAAGTCGTCCTCGTCGTAGAGCCGGAAGCAGATCCCGTCCATGACGCGCCCGCACCGGCCGGCGCGCTGCTGCGCGGCCGACTGGGCGATCTTCTCGATCTGCAGCTGCTCGACCTTGTTGCGCGGCGAGTAGCGCTTCACCCGCGCCAGCCCGGCGTCGACCACGTAGCGGATGCCCGGTACCGTCAGCGAGGTCTCGGCGACGTTGGTCGACAACACCACCCGCCGGCCCTTCGACGGCGAAAACACCCGCGCCTGCTCCTGCGCCGACTGCCGCGCGAACAGCGGCAGGATCTCCGTCCC
>JBFGUQ010000404.1:0-2818 GCA_041565515.1 Rhodocyclaceae bacterium
CCCACCGCTTTGCCGACCTGCGGGATCTGCTCGCCAAGGCGAGCCCGTTGCGCTCGGGCGACATGCTCGCCGGGCTCGCGGCCACCACCGCCGAGGAGCGCATGGCGGCGCGCCTGTGCCTGGCGGATCTGCCCCTGAAGACCTTTCTCAGCGAGGCGCTGATTCCGTACGAGGCGGACGAGGTCACCCGTCTCATCGTCGACACCCATGACGTGGCGGCGTTTGCCGAGATCGCCCATCTGAGCGTGGGCGACTTCCGCAACTGGCTGCTCGCGCACACCACCGACGCGGCGGCACTGTCGCGCGTCGCAGCGGGAATCACGCCGGAGATGGCATCCGCCGTGTCCAAGCTCATGCGCAACCAGGACCTGATCGCCGTGGCGCGCAAGTGCCGCGTGGTGACGGCGTTTCGCGACACGATCGGCCTGCCGGGCCGGCTCGCCGTGCGACTCCAGCCCAATCATCCGACCGACGACGCCCGCGGCATCGCCGCCTCGATCCTCGACGGGCTGCTGCTCGGCTGCGGCGACGCGGTGATCGGCATCAATCCGGCGTCCGACAGCCTGTCGACCTTCATGCGCCTGTGGCACATGCTCGACGAGCTGATCGAGCGCCACGCCATTCCCACCCAGTCCTGCGTGCTCACCCACGTCAGCAGCCAGATCCGGGGCATCGAGCAGGGCGCGCCGGTCGACCTGGTGTTCCAGTCGATCGCCGGCACCGAACAGGCCACCCGCAGCTTCGGCGTCGACCTCGCCCTGCTGCGCGAGGCACGCGCGGCGGCCCTGTCGCTCGCGCGCGGCACGGTCGGCGGCAATGTCATGTACTTCGAGACCGGCCAGGGCAGCGCCCTGTCGGCCAACGCCAACCACGGCGTCGACCAGCAGACCTGCGAGGCGCGCGCCTATGGCGTCGCGCGCGCCTTCGAGCCCCTGCTCGTCAACACGGTGGTCGGCTTCATCGGCCCCGAATACCTCTACGACGGCAAGCAGATCACCCGTGCCGGGCTCGAGGATCATTTCTGCGGCAAGCTCCTGGGCGTGCCGCTGGGCTGCGACATCTGCTATACCAACCATGCCGAGGCGGACCAGGACGACATGGACAACCTGCTCACCCTGCTTGCGGTCGCGGGCGTGAGCTACGTGATGGGCGTGCCCGGGGCGGACGACGTCATGCTCAACTACCAGAGCACCTCCTTCCACGATGCGCTTTACGTGCGCGATCTGCTCGGCCTGCGCCACGCGCCCGAGTTCGAGGCCTGGCTCGAGCGCATGCAGGTCACCGGGCAGGACGGGCGATTGCTCGACAAACCCGCGCCGGCGCTGCTGCCCCTGCTCGACGAGCTGGCGGCGAAGGGCCGGCCGGGCCACTGAGGCCGGCGCCCGCACCGCGCCGGACGGACGATCGGGAGGAGTGACAGATGGGCAAGGCGGCCGCGAGAACCGACAACTGGCTGGCGCTGAAGAAGCTCACGCCTGCGCGCATCGCCCTCGGGCGCAGCGGTAGCGCCCTGCTCACCGACGAGGTGCTGCGCTTCGGCCTCGCCCATGCCCGCGCGCGCGACGCGGTGCATGTCGCGCTCGACATCGCGCAGCTGCAGGGCGAACTCGGCGCCGAAGGCATCGACAGCCTGACAGTCCGCAGCGCCGCGCCCGACCGCATGCATTACCTGCTGCGGCCCGACCACGGCCGGCGCCTGGCGGACGCGGACCGCGACGCGCTGCGCTCGCGCGCCGCCGCGCCCGCCGACCTGTGCTTCGTCGTCGCCGACGGGCTCTCCGCCTGCGCCGTTCAACGCCACGCCGTGCCGCTGCTGCGTGCCTTCCGCGCCCTCGCCGGTGGACGCTGGACGCAGGCGCCGGTCGTCATCGCCGAGCAGGGCCGCGTGGCGATCGGCGACGAGATCGGGGATCTCCTGCGCGCGCGACTGGTCGCCGTGCTGATCGGCGAGCGCCCGGGCCTGTCGGCACCGGACAGCCTCGGCATCTACCTCACCTACGGCCCGAGGCCGGGCAGGACCGACGCCGAGCGCAACTGCATCTCCAACGTCCGGCCCGAAGGCCTGCCTTGCGAGGAGGCCGCGCGGCGGCTCGCCTGGTTCGTCGGCGAGGCCCTGCGCCGCGGGCTGACGGGCGTGGAGATCAAGGACGAGACCGATGCGCCGACGCTCGGAGACGACGGTTCCGGAGCGCAAGAGCGCCACTGAACACGGGCGCGCGGGCGGCCGCACTGCGTTCGCCTTGCAGGCGACGCAGGATATGCTCCCCGGACCCGTTCCAACCGAGTGATGAACATGTCGCCGCCCGCCCTTCCTGCCCTGCCCGATTTCCATCCGCGCCTGCGCGCGGGAATGCTCGAGTTTCCCGTCCATCACATGCGCGGCGGCACCTCGACCGGTCTCGTCCTGTGGGACCGCCTTGCCCCGGCCGAACCGTCCTTGAGGGAAGAGCTTCTGCGCCACCTGATGGGCGTTCCGTTCGCCGGACGCCTTCCCGGCAACAGGCAGATCACCGGCCTCGGGCGGGGGCCCGCGACCAGCAACAAGGTCTTCTTCGCGGATCTCGAGCCGGGCGCCGCGGGGCCGAGGCTGGTCAGCACGCTGGCGCAGCTGGCGAGCGAGCATGGCGAGATCGACTGGGGCGTGAATTGCGGCAACATGTCGTCGGCCCTGCAGTTGTGGGTGCTCGACACCGGCCTGCTGGACGGCGCGGCAGCGGGCCCGGTCGACATCGACATCCGCAACACGAACACCGGCGTGATCACCACCTCGCGCATGATGAAGCATGCCGGCGGCGGTTTTCTCGCGGCCGAGATACCG
>JBFGUQ010000405.1:0-2785 GCA_041565515.1 Rhodocyclaceae bacterium
ACCAGGTGTCGCCGCCGACGATCAACATCTTCGAGCAGGATCCGGAGTGCGACCTCGATTACTGTGCCAACGTCGCGCGTCCGATGAAGATCGACGTGGCGTTGAAGAACAACTTCGGGTTCGGTGGCACCAACGGAACCCTGGTGTTCCGTCGCGTTTGATGCGTTGCACGCCAGCGGGGCCATGCGCTTTCCGCTGACGGTATCGTTGCGCCCCGCGCGGGGTGTACTGGCGCCGGTTCTGGTCGCGCACCTCGCGGCCGGGCTGGCGCTTTTCCATTCTCCGGCCTTGCAACCGATCTTCACGCCCGCGCCATCCGGCGCCATCTCCGTGCTGCCGGGCCTGGTGGCGCTGCTCGTGATCGTGCTGTCGGCCGCGCACGGTTGGCGCGCCGAGTCCCGCAAGCGCGGCGTCGAGCTTGCGCTCGGTGACGATGGCGTTCTCAGTCGCTACCGGGGTGGCGAGCGGCAGGACTACCGCGTGCTCGGCAGCTCGGTCGATTCGGCATGGGTGCTTTGGCTGCACCTCGAAGCCGCGGGCAGCGAAGACCGGCAGGGGCGAGTCGGCAGCGATCGCGCGGCCATCATGCTCGTGCCGACGAATCTGCCGCCGGGCCAGTGGCGACTGCTGCGGATCTGGTTGCGGCACAAGGCCGCGGCCGCAGCCTGAGGCGGATCAGCGGCGAGCGCGCCAAGCGGATGGACGCAGGACGGTTTCGCGCGCCCGCTGCAGGAGATCGGGGTAGTCGCGGGAGTGGTGCAGGCCGCGGCTTTCCCTGCGGCGCAGGGCACAGGCAACGATGAGGTCTGCGGTGACGACCAGGTTGCGCAACTCGATCAGATCGTTGGTTACGCGGAAGTTCGAATAGAACTCGTGGATCTCGCGCGCCAGCAGCCGAATGCGGTGCTGCGCGCGCTTGAGGCGCTTGGTCGTGCGCACGATGCCGACGTAGTCCCACATCGCGCGGCGCAATTCCGCCCAGTTGTGCGAAATCACCACCTCCTCGTCGGCATCCGTCACCCGGCTCTCGTCCCAGTGCGGCAGGTCGGGCTGGGCCGTCCCCGGCTTGGCGAGGATGTCCTGCGCTGCGGCCTCCCCGAACACCAGGCATTCGAGCAGGGAGTTGCTCGCGAGCCGGTTGGCGCCGTGCAGGCCGGTATATGCGGATTCGCCCACGGAATAGAGGTTGGGAACGTCGGTGCGGGCGGCCAGATCGGTGACGATGCCGCCGCAGGAGTAATGCGCTGCGGGTACGACCGGGATCGGCTCACGGGTGATGTCGATACCCAGTTCGAGGCAGCGCGCGTGGATGTTCGGGAAATGCTCGCGCAACCAGTCTGCAGGCTTGTGGCTGATGTCCAGATAGACGCAGTCGAGTCCGCGCTTCTTCATCTCGAAGTCGATGGCGCGCGCCACCACGTCGCGCGGCGCCAGTTCCTCGCGCTCGTCGTGCTCCGGCATGAAACGGCTGCCGTCGGGCAGCTTCAACAGGCCGCCTTCGCCACGCACGGCTTCCGATATCAGGAAGGACTTCGCCTGCGGGTGGTACAGGCAGGTCGGGTGGAACTGTATGAATTCCATGTTCGCCACCCGGCAGCCGGCCCGCCAGGCCATGGCGATGCCATCGCCGGTGGCGACGTCCGGATTGGTCGTGTACAGGTACACCTTGCCGGTGCCGCCGGTGGCGAGCACGGTGCTGCGCGCGCCGAAGGTGACGACCTTGCCGGCATCGATGTCGAGCACGTAGGCGCCGACGCAGCCGACGTCGGCGCGGCCCAACTTGTCGCCGAGCAAGAGATCGATCGCGATATGGCGCTCGTAGATGTCGATGTTCGGGTGCGCGCGGACCTGCTCGCCGAGCGTTTCCTGCACGGCTGCGCCGGTGGCATCGGCGGCGTGGATGATGCGGCGGTGGGAATGACCGCCTTCGCGCGTCAGGTGATAGCCGAGGGCCGAGTGGTCTTCACGGGTGAATGGGACTCCGCGCTCGATCAGCCATTCGATTGCACGGCGGCCGTTCTCGACGACGAAGCGGGTCGCCACCGGGTCGCATAAGCCTGCGCCCGCCGTGAAGGTGTCCTGAAGGTGGGCTTCTATGCTGTCGGTGGTATCCAGAACCGCTGCGATGCCGCCCTGTGCCCAGTTGCTCGCGCTGTCCGAGAGTTCCCGCTTGGTTACCACCGCGACCCGCAGCGTTTCTGCGAGTCGGAGCGCAAGCGACTGCCCGGCCGTGCCGCTGCCAAGAATGAGTACGTCATACCGTTTCAGCAAGATGGCGCTCGAGCATTGGGAGGGGTCGAAATATAGCATGCGCGGAGGGGGCGGCGAGCCCGAGGGCGATGGCGCGATGCGATGCCCCGGACGGGCGGCGAATACCCTCGCTGGCGTATGAACTAATTGCACAGCGCTGTGTCTGTGCCTGTACCTTCGACTTTTGGTGCGTATCTCCGCGGCTCGCTTATAATCCGGGTGTTTTGTCATTCGAATATCCTGAACGAACACCCCAATGAGCGATCGCGAAATCGATCAACAGCTTGTCGAGCGCGTGCAGCGCGGCGACAAACAAGCCTTCGGCTTGCTGGTATCCAAGTACCAGCGAAAGCTGAACAGGCTTCTTTCGCGGTTGATCCGGGATCCTGCCGAAGTGGAGGACGTGGCGCAGGAGACCTTCATCAAGGCCTATCGTGCGCTGGGTTCGTTCCGTGGAGACAGTGCCTTCTACACCTGGTTGTACCGGATCGGTATCAACACGGCGAAGAACTACCTGGTTTCGCAGGGGCGACGT
>JBFGUQ010000406.1:0-2760 GCA_041565515.1 Rhodocyclaceae bacterium
CGCGCGGGCGTGTCCGCGCTCGCCGCCCGTGGCGAAGGCTGGGTCTTCGCCCGAACCTCCCGCCGCACAGGCCGAAGGCACGACACAATGACGCCAATGCGGCGGCGAGGGCATTGCCCCGGTCGGCATGCTTGATGCACGATCGCTTGACCGGCACCGCCTGGCCGCTCCTTGCGTGTCGACGCAGCCGACGACCACGATCCCTGAGGGTGCGCGGTCGTGCGCGTTCACCAGGATCACCGCGGGGACAATGAAACGATGTCGCACACTCCCTTGATAGACGATTCGCCCGCTTCCCGCGACGCGCCCGGACATCCGGCGATCCGGGCCACCGGCGGCACGGCGGGCGACGTTCGCCGCCGCAGCCGTTTCGCCTGGGCGGTGACGGGCTCCGGTCACTACCTCGATGAGTGCATGGCCCTGGCGCTGCGCCTGCCGGACCTCGACCTGTTCCTTTCCGCCGCCGCCGAGGAAGTGCTGCCGATGTACGACTTCCAGATCGCCGCGCTGAAGGAGCGCTGCCGGATGTTTCGCGACAAGACTGCGAGCTCGGTGCCGGTCGGCATGCTCTACGACGACGTGTATCACACCGTGGTGGTGGCGCCCGCGACGAGCAATACCGTGGCAAAGTGTGCGTTCGGCATATCCGACACCCTGCCGACGAACATCTTCGCCCAGGCCGGGAAGCTCGAGATACCCAGCATCGTGCTCGCCTGCGATACGCGCCCGGTGGTGGTGACCCGGGCGCCCCGCGAGTGGGTCGAACTCAGGCCGCGCAAGATCGAACTCGAGAACGTCGAGCGCCTGCGGGCCATCGAGCACTGTCGCGTCGTGGATACGCCGGAGGCGCTCGAACACATGTTGCAGGCCCGCCTGAACGAACTGTCGATCACATGGAACACATCCTCTTCCTGACCGGCCGCCTGGCGCAGCATAGCCTGGAGAAGGTGCTCGCCGGCATCGCGCCGGCGCCCTTCAGCTGGGAGGTGCGCGAGATCGGCCTGCAGGTGGCCGGCCTGATGACTGCCGACATGATCAGGCGCCGGGTGGACAGGCCGGCCGGCACCGACCGCATCATGGTGCCGGGCCGCTGTCGCGGCGATCTCGATGCGCTGTCGCAGCATTTCGGGCTGCCGGTCGAGCGCGGGCCGGAGGAACTCAAGGATCTGCCGCGCCATTTCAACCGTGCGGCAAAGGCAATCGACCTCTCGCGCTACGACACGCGCATCTTCGCCGAGATCGTCGACGCGCCCCGACTCGACGTCGCCGCCATCGTTCGCCGTGCACATCGGCTCGAGGCCGATGGCGCCGACGTCATCGATCTCGGCTGCCTGCCGGAGACGCCATTCGCCCATCTGGAGGAGACGGTTGCCGCGCTCAAGGCGGAGGGCTTTCGCGTAAGCGTCGACTCGCTGGATGCGCAGGAGCTGCTCCGGGGCGCGCGCGCCGGTGCCGATTACCTGCTGAGCCTGACCCTGGACAGTCTGTGGATCGCCGACGAGGTCGATGCCGTTCCGGTGCTGATTCCGCGCGAGCCGGCCGACGAAGCGTCGCTGCACGCCGCCGTCGAGCAAATGCTCGCACGCGGCAAGCCCTTTCTCGCCGACTCGATCCTCGACCCGCTGCCTTTCGGCCTGCTGACTTCGCTGTGCCGTTACCAGCGCCTGCGCGAGCGCTTTCCCGGCGTGGAAATCATGATGGGGGTGGGAAACCTGACCGAGCTCACCGAAGCCGACACCAGCGGAATCAATGCCGTGCTGCTCGGCATCGCCGCCGAACTGCGCGCGACCGGCGTGCTCACGACCGAGGTCAGCCCGCATGCCCGCCGCGCGGTGAAGGAGGCCGACCTGGCGCGCCGGGTGATGTACGCCGCGCGCGAGAGCCAGTCCCTGCCGAAAGGCTTTACCGACGACCTGATGACGGTCCACGGCAGGTCGCCCTTCCCCGACACCGAGGCCGAGATCACCGCGACCGCGCAGGCAGTGCGAGACCCCAGTTTCCGCGTGCAGGTCTCGCCGGCCGGACTTCACGTCTACAACCGCGATGGTCATCACCTCGCGGTCGACCCGTTCTCGCTCTACCCGCGGCTCGGCCTCGAAAGCGATGGTGGCCATGCCTTCTACATGGGCGTGGAGCTGGCCCGGGCCGAGATCGCCTGGGCGCTCGGCAAGCGCTACGTGCAGGACCAGCCGCTGGACTGGGGCTGCGCCGCCGAGCGTCCGGCGCAGGATCTGCTCGCCCAGTGCGCGCCGGGTCCGACGCGCAAGGGCGGTGCGCAGGCGGAACACGGGCGCACCGCTGCCGCGGGCGACCGCGCGCCGGCCACGCCAGCGTCCTCCGAGCCGGCAGCGACCAATACCGCCGCAGCGGAGTCCAAACCCATCGACGACGGAAGTGCCCATGCCGATGATCTTTGAAACCCTCGTCACCACGCGCTCGCCCGAGGGCGCGGTTCATCTGGCCCCGATGGGCGTGCGCTACGAAGGCGACGAGGTCGTGCTGATGCCCTTCAAGCCTTCGCGCACCCTCGACAACGTGCTCGAGACCGGCTGCGCAGTGCTGAACCTGAGCACGGACGTGCGCATCTTTGCCGGTTGTGTCACCGCCCGCCGCGACTGGCCGAGCCGCCCGCTGGAGGGCTTCGCCGGACACCGGCTCGAGACCGCGCTTGCACATGTGGAACTCACATTGAGGCGTCACGATGACGACCCGGTGCGCCCTGTTCTGCGCATGGCGCGGGGCAGGGAAGTGGTCCATGCA
>JBFGUQ010000407.1:0-2723 GCA_041565515.1 Rhodocyclaceae bacterium
CACGCTGCGGGCGCTGACCGGCGACGCCGAGCTGCACTACCGCGGGCGGCGCCTGCACCAGGGCGCCCGACCGCTGCCGATGCACGCGCCGCACCTGCGCATCGATCCCGACCAGGACGACTTCGCCGACTGCCGCGCCGCTGCCGACGGCATGGCGCTGCGCCTGCTGTACTCGGACGCCGCGCTGCATCGCAGCCTGTGCCCGTCCGATCCGATCGAACGCCTGCTGTTCGAACTGCTCGAGCAGCTGCGGGTGGAGACCCTGGTGCCGGCCGACATGCCCGGCATGGCCGCCAACCTGCACGAACGCTTCGAGAACTGGTCGCGCGCCTTCTACCGCTCCGGCCTCACCGAGGGGCGGCTCGGCATCCTGCTGTACACCGTCGCGCAGATGTGCTGGTCGCGGCTGATGGCCAGGCCGGTGCTGGAGGAGACCGAGGACTACATCGAGTCCACCCGGTTCTCGCTCGTCTCCCAGCTCGGCACCTCGCTGGCCGGGATCCGGCGCCATCGCGAGGACCAGCGTGCCTTCGCGCCCCATGCCCTCGAGATCGCCCACATCGTCGCCGAGACCATCCGCGCCGAGACCGCGGAGTCGGCGGGCGACGACGAGGCCGAGGCCAAGGACGAGGAGACCAAGCGCAGCTTCGCGCTGCTGCTCGACTTCGATCGTGACGAGGGCGAGGACGACGGCATCGCCGCCGCCGTCACCGGCGACAGCAAGATCTTCGAGGAGGCCGAACAGGCCTACCAAGTGTTCACGACGCGCTACGACACCGAGGTGCAGGCCGCCGGCCTGGTGCGCAAGGCGCTGCTGCGCGAATACCGCGAGCGCCTCGACAAGCGCGTCGCCGAGCAGGGCATCAACATCCCCCGCCTGGCGCGCATGCTGGGCGCCATCCTCGCCGAGCCGCGCCGCGACGGCTGGCTGTTCGGCGAGGAGGAAGGCCATATCGACGGCCGCCGCCTGAGCCAGCTCGTCAGCTCGCCGACCGAGCGCCGCCTGTTCCGCCAGGAGCAGTACAAGCCGGCTGCCGACTGCGTGGTGAGCTTCCTGGTCGACTGCTCGGGCTCGATGAAGTCGCACATCGAGCCGGTCGCGACGATGATCGACATCCTCATCCGCGCGCTCGAGATGGTCGGCGTGCGCACCGAGCTGCTCGGCTTCACCACCGGCGCCTGGAACGGCGGCCGCGCCTACCGCGACTGGATGAGCGGCGGCCGGCCGCGCCACCCGGGGCGGCTCAACGAGGTCTGCCACATGGTGTTGAAGGACGCCGACCGCAGCTGGCGGCGGGCCCGCGCCGACATCGGCGCGCTGTTCAAGGCCGACCTGTTCCGCGAGGGCGTCGACGGCGAGGCGGTGGACTGGGCCTGCAACCGCATGCTCGCGCGCAGCGAGGGGCGCCGCATCCTGATCGTGATCTCGGACGGCTGCCCGGCCGACGGCGCGACCGGCCTGGCGAACGACCCCTTCTACCTCGACAACCACCTCAAGGAGGTCGTCGCGCGGCGCGAGCAGCAGGGCGGGGTCGAGATCCTCGGCCTCGGCGTCGGCCTCGACCTCAGCCCCTTCTACCGGCGCTGCCTGGCCACCGACATGAGCCAGGTGCTCGACAACGAACTCTTCTTCGACATCGTACAACTCATCGGCGGACGCCACCGCCGCTGACGACCCGAGACGCGCGGCGCGACCCCTGGAGCGCGCTGACACGCACCCGAACCAAGGCACGGAACAAGGAAACACGACAATGACGATCAAGGTCATCGACTTCGGCAAGGACACTGGCCAGCGCGAGCAACGGCGCCTGGCCGACCTTCCCGACCGCGTGGTCGAAGGCGACCCGCGGCACGAGAGCACCACCTATTTCGAGAACGAAGCCGGCGACGTGATCGCCGGCACCTGGACCAGCACGCCAGGCAAGTGGCACGCCTTCACCGACCGCGACGAGTTCTGCTACATCGTCTCGGGCCATGTCCGCCTCATCGCCGAGGACGGCAGCGCCCAGACCTTCAGGACCGGCGATGCCTTCCTGATCCCGAACGGCTTTCGCGGCTACTGGGAGGTGGTCGAGACCACCACCAAGCACTTCGTCATCCGCAGCTACGTGGCGAAGTAAGGACACGGGCTGGCGCCAGACGAGGAACCGCGCCGGTGCCGCTACTGATCGATCCGATGCCGCCGGCGACCCGAGCGCCGATGCGGCAGTTTCACAAAGAGAGGTGAGAAGGATGGCAAAGAAGAGAGTGGTGACCCAGTTCGGCATGGGGACGTCGATCCGCAGCCGCGACTACACCGAGGCGGCGGCGCGCGCGATTCGCGACGCGCTGTGGCACAACTCGCTGAACGTGGCGGATGCGTTCGGCTTCCCCAAGGAGGCGATGATCATCGACGTCGAGATCGGCGTGCAGCAGCCCGAAGCCGTCGATCGCGACGCGCTGCTGAAGATCTTCCCCTACGGACAGCCCGCGGTCACCGTGGTCAAGGGCGGACTCGACGTACCCCGGCGGGACAAGGACGGCCTGAGCGTCATCGCCAATGCGGCGATCCTCGTTTCCTTCGACATGGAGCCGGCAAATGACTGAGAAGCGCATCATCCTCGAAATGGGCACCGGCAACGACCTCTACGGCGGCGACTACACCAAGGCGGCCTGCCGCGCGGTGCACGACGCACTGCATCACTCCTCGATCGTGCTGTTCAAGTCGCTCGGCTACGACCACC
>JBFGUQ010000408.1:0-2715 GCA_041565515.1 Rhodocyclaceae bacterium
AGCCAGAAAAGCCAAGAAATCCCTGGGGGAGTACTACAGCGCGCTTCAGTTGCGGACCGACCGCTGGACCGCCCTGAAGATCGCCTGCGAGCAGCTCTCCGGGGACCTGTCCGAACGCAAGCGCAACGAGGCCGAGCGCAAGGTCCATGAGTTGATGGATGCGTTGCGACCGATCGAGCTCTACTGGGCGTTTCCGGGGCACGACACCTTCGACCGCCTCGCCGAACTGATCGTGGATGGGCGAGTCGAGGCCCTCGCGAGCATCGTGCGCAACATTTGTCGTGCGCTACTGAGCAACAGCTATCGGCGCAACCCCCATCATCACGACATCGACGAATTGATCGAGGGCAGTCCGGACGACGACGCCAGCGAGCAGCGCGCCAAGGAGCTGCCCTATTTCGAGGTGCTCGTGGTCGACAGCCTCACGCCGATGCAGGAGTCGAACCTGCGCCGCAGGCTGGGGGCCATGCGGCGGCCGGAAGATCCCTTCCTCTACGAGCCGGTCTTCGTGCCCAGCCTCACCGACGCCCTGATCGGCGTCATGTTCAACCACAACGTGCAGGCCGTGGTGATCCGCAACGGGCTCAAGCTCGAGTCCGAGCAGACGCTGGATATCCTTCATCGCTACCGCTCGCGCCTCGACGAGGACACGCTCGAAGACGTGGAGCCGAAGGAGTACGGTCCAGAGCTATGCCGGATGATCGCCAGGCTGCGGCCGGAACTCGACGTGTATCTGTTCACGGACCAGTCGGTCGAGGAGATCGCCGGCGCCAAGCTCGGCAACTGTCGCCGCGTGTTCTACAACCAGGAAGATTATGTCGACCTGCACCTGAACATCCTGCGCGGCGTCTCCGACCGCTACGAGACCCCGTTCTTCAATGCCCTCAGGCAGTACGCGCGCAAGCCGACGGGCGTGTTCCATGCGCTGCCGATCAGTCGCGGCAAGTCGATCACGCGCTCGCACTGGATCAAGGACATGGGCGAGTTCTACGGCATGAACATCTTCCTCGCCGAGACCTCGGCCACTTCTGGCGGTCTGGACAGCCTGCTCGAGCCCATCGGCCCGATCAAGAAGGCGCAGGAGAAGGCGGCGCGCGCCTTCGGATCGAAGCAGACCTTCTTCTCGACCAACGGCACCTCGACCTGCAACAAGATCGTCGTCCAGGCCATCGTCCGCCCCGGCGACATCGTGCTCGTGGATCGCGACTGCCACAAGTCGCACCACTACGGCATGGTGCTGGCAGGCGCCCAGGTGGTCTATCTCGACAGCTATCCGCTCAACGACTATTCGATGTACGGCGCAGTGCCGCTGAGGGAGATCAAGCACCGGCTGCTCGAACTGAAGGCGGCGGGAAAGCTCGATCGGGTGCGCATGCTGCTGCTGACCAACTGCACTTTCGACGGCATCGTCTACAACGTCGAGCGCGTCATGGAGGAGTGCCTGGCGATCAAGCCCGACCTGGTCTTCCTTTGGGACGAAGCCTGGTTTGCGTTCGCCCGCTTCGGTCCGGCCTACCGCCGCCGCACCGGCATGCACTGCGCGGGCCTGCTGCGTGCGCGCTACCGCTCCGAGGAATATCGCGCCGAGTACGCGAAGTACAAGGAAAAGATGGCGGATGCCGACGACGAGACGCTGCTGAAGACCCGCCTGCTGCCAGACCCCGACAAGGTCCGGGTGCGCGTCTATACCTGCCAGTCCACCCACAAGACGCTCACCGCCCTGCGCCAGGGCTCGATGATCCATGTGCATGACCAGGACTTCAAGGACGAGGTCGAGCAGGCCTTCCACGAGGCCTACATGACCCACACCTCGACCTCGCCGAACTACCAGATCATCGCCTCGCTCGACGTCGGGCGGCGCCAGGTCGAGCTGGAGGGCTTCGAGTTCATCCAGCGCCAGGTGGAGCAGGCCATGTCGCTGCGCAAGGCGATCATCGACCATCCGCTGATCAGCAAGTATTTCCAGGTCTTGAAGGTGGCGGACATGATCCCGGCCGAGTACCGCAAGTCGGGCATCAAGAGCTACTGGGACCCCGAGTACGGCTGGAGCGACATCATGGAGGCGTGGAGCGAGGACGAGTTCGTCCTCGACGCCACCCGGGTCACGCTGTCCGTGTCGGGCTCGGGCTGGGACGGCGACACCTTCAAGAACCAGGTCCTGATGGACAGGCACGGTATCCAGATCAACAAGACCTCGCGCAATACCGTGCTCTTCATGACCAACATCGGCACCACGCGCTCCTCGATCGCCTACCTGATCGAGGTGCTGGTCAAGGTCGCGACCGAACTGGACGAGCGCCTGGACGACGCCAGCGCGGTCGAGCGCAAGATCTTCGAGCGCAAGGTCAAGGCGCTGCGCGAGGACCTGCCGCCGCTCCCCGACTTCAGCTGCTTCCACGACGCCTTCCGCATCAGCCATGGCGCGGGCACGCCCGAGGGCGACATCCGCTCGGCGTTCTTTCTTGCCTATGACGAAGGCAAGTGCGAATACCTGCCGATCGAGGGCAACTCGATCGAGAAGGAGATGGCGACCGGGCGCAAGCTGGTGTCGACCACCTTCGTCATCCCCTATCCGCCCGGCTTCCCCATCCTGGTCCCCGGGCAGGTGATCAGCCAGGAGATCATCACCTTCATGCGCGCGCTGGACGTCAAGGAGATCCACGGCTACCGGCCGGAGCTGGGGCTGCGCATCTTCACCGAGCCGGCACTGGTGGC
>JBFGUQ010000409.1:0-2709 GCA_041565515.1 Rhodocyclaceae bacterium
CGTCTCTTCAGCATAGACAATGGGCTATGCCCGCAGTGCCCGCGGCTCGGGAGGGGTCGTTCTAGAGGCGGTTTCGCGCGCCGGATCAGGCCGCGAGCGCCCGGTCCGCGCAGACCGCATGTCAAGCGACACGAAGATTTGACCCCCTGACGACATCTGGAATTGACCCCCGGGGTTAATCAACTCTCCGACGTGATCGGGGTGGGGGCAGCGGCCTTCTGCAGAAGGCCGCTGCGGCGCTTGTCGCGCAGCCGGTAACTGTCGCCTCGGATCGTGATGACCTGGCTGTGATGCAGCAGCCGATCGAGGATGGCGGTGGCGGCGACGGCATCGCCGAACACCTGCCCCCACTCGCCAACCGGCCGGTTGCTGGTGATCAGCATGCTGGCCCGCTCGTAGCGTCGCGACACCAGTTGGAAGAACAGGTGCGCCGCCGCTGGCTCGAGGGGCAGGTACCCGAGCTCATCGATGATCAACAGCTTGGGCTTCGAGAGCTGCAGCAGCTTCTCCTCAAGCCTTCCGTCGGCGTGCGCTTTCGTCAGCCCGGCCATCAGTGCCGCCGCCGAGGTGAAGAGCACCGTATAGCCGCGATCCACCGCCTCACGCCCGAGTGCGACCGCCAGGTGCGTCTTGCCCACGCCGGGCGGACCGAGCAGGAGCAGGGCCTGACCGTGGCCGATCCAGCGACCGGTGGCGAGATCGCGGATCTGCCCCGGATCGATCGAGGGCTGGGCGTCGAAGTCGAAGCCCTCGAGCGTGCGTACGCACGGGAAGCGGGCGAGCTTCATGCCCATCTGGATGCGTCGGCTGTCGCGCCGGGCGACCTCGCGTTCGGCCAGGAACAGCAGCGCTTCGCGCAGCGTCATCTGTGCCCGGCTGGCTTCGTCGAGCAGGCTGTCGAGCTGGTCGCGGATCGCCGTGAGCCGCAGCCGGGTGAGTAGTTCGTCGAGTCGGTCGGTATCGATCATCACCAGCCTCCTCCGACGAGTGCTTCGTACTCGGCCAGCGGACGCAGCAGCGCATCGGTGGGCGGCGGCGCCTCGATCTCGGCCGGCGGCGGCGAGCCGCCCAGCAGATGGCTGCGCTCGATGCTGCGCCCGCGACTGCCGGAGAGTTCCGCATGGCGGGCCACCTCCTCGCCGGCGTACTCGATCACCACCGTGTCGGCGCTGACGACGACCGTCACCGTCTCGCCAATCAAGCGCCACGGCACGCTGTAGGCGTTGGTGTCGAGCTCGATGCAGCCCTCGGCATTGACCCGGCGCACGAGCTCGCGCACCTGCAGGAAGGGGGCGATCCCGGCAACCGGACGCAGGTGTTCACGCTCCAGGTCGAAGCGCTCAGCGGGCGTGACACCCGTCGTGCCGTGGATGCGCACGTCGGCGACCTCGCGCTGCCAGCGCGCCAGATGCGCCTCCATCGCGGCCCAACTCTCGAAGGCGTGGCCGGCGATGGCGTTCTTCTTCACGTAGCCCACGCCGTTCTCGGTCTTGCCCTTGGTGCGGGCGCGAAACGGCGCGCACGCCTTGGCCCGGATGTCCCAGTGCCGGCAGAACGCTTCGAAGCGGCTGTTGAGACGAACCTGGCGCGTCTGTGTGTCGTGCTTGTCGACCAGCGCCTTGGCATTGTCGATGAGCAGCGTCTGCGGCCGTCCGCCGAAGTGGGCAAACGCCGCCTCGATCCCGGCAAGCCACGCGCTCTGGCGCTCGTGCCGGAACGCGCACGCAAACCCCCGGCGCGAATAGCCCAGCGTCGCCACGAACAGGAACACCCGCACCGACTCGCCACCGATCAGCACGCGCGTCTGGCCGAAGTCGATCTGCATCTGCTCGCCCGGCGCGGTCTCGAAGCGGATCGTCGCTCGGCGACTGGCTTCGAGTTCCTGGCGGAATCCCCGGCACGCGCGCTCGACCGTGCGCAGGCTCGTGTCGATCCCGAGTTCCTTGCTCAACTGCTGGCGCACCACGTCGCAGTTGCCCCGGTGCTGCAGGAAACGCTCCCGCAGCCACGCTTCATGACCGCCCAGCACGCTGTCGCGCTGCGGCTGCCGGTAGGGCACCGGCCCGCCCGCGTTCAGATAGCGCCGGACCGTGTTGCGCGCGACGCCCAACGTCCTCGCGATCCGCTTCGCACCCCACCCTGACTGCCCCAACCGAACGATCGTCGTGACCGCCTCCGGCTCCAACATCTCTTGCACTCCGCAAACTACACGGCGTACAGGATTCACCTCGATGTGCTTCGTTTCCAACGATGGCCTCCTTGCGAACGAGGGGGGTTAATTCCTCGTGTCGCTAGGGGGTCAATTTACGGTGTCGCCTGACACCGCACACAGGATGTCGAACAGCGTGCGGTAATCGAATGTGCACCGGTTCATCGTCGATACTCCGTTTCGGGGCGGAAGTGCCCGCTCGCAGATTCATCCTAGAATCCGGATTTCAATAGCTCAAATGGATTGAGATTATGGAAAGAATTGCCTTTTGCTATGAAGTGGCGACGTGCTTTCGCGCCGGGCGGCGCCGGCGCCTCTGCTAGAATCCGTGGCCATGAGCTATCAGGTTCTCGCGCGGAAGTGGCGGCCGAAGTCCTTCGGTACGCTGGTCGGTCAGGAGCACGTCGTCCGCGCGCTGACACACGCGCTCGCGACCGGCAGGCTGCATCACGCCTGGCTGTTTACCGGCACGCGTGGCGTGGGCAAGACGACGATCAGCC
>JBFGUQ010000410.1:0-2704 GCA_041565515.1 Rhodocyclaceae bacterium
CAAGGAGTTCTTCGGCAAGGATGCCCGCCGCGACGTCAATCCGGACGAGGCAGTGGCGATTGGCGCCTCGATCCAGGGTGGCGTGCTGCAGGGCGAGGTCAAGGACGTGCTGCTGCTTGACGTCACGCCGCTGTCGCTGGGCATCGAAACCCTGGGCGGGGTGATGACCAAGCTGATCCAGAAGAACACCACGATCCCGACCAAGGCGAGCCAGGTTTTCTCGACCGCCGAGGACAACCAGAGCGCAGTGACCATCCACGTGCTGCAGGGCGAGCGCGAGATGACCGCCGGCAACAAGAGCCTGGGTCAGTTCAACCTCTCCGACATCCCGCCCGCGCGGCGCGGCATGCCGCAGATCGAGGTCACCTTCGACATCGACGCCAACGGCATCCTGCACGTCTCGGCCAAGGACAAGGCGACAGGCAAGGAGAACAAGATCAAGATCCAGGCCAACTCCGGCCTGTCGGACGACGAGATCGAGCGCATGGTGCAGGATGCCGCGGCGCACGCCGAGGAAGACAAGAAGGCTCACGAACTGGTCAACACCCGCAACCAGTGCGACGCCCTCGTGCATACGACCCGCACCGCGCTCGGCGAATACGGCGACAAGCTCTCCGACGAGGAGAAGGCGAAGATCGAAGCCGCGATCAAGGACGCCGAGGAGGCGATCAAGAGCGGCGACAAGGACAGCATCGAGGCCAAGAGCCAGGCCCTGGCGACTGCGGCACAGAAGCTGGGCGAGCAGATGTACGCCCAGGCCGAGGCCGAAGGCGGTCCGCAGGCCGCCGGCGGTGGCGGTGGCGCTTCGGGTGGCAGCGGCAAGGCCGACGATGCCGACGTGGTCGACGCCGAATTCACCGAGGTGAAGGACAAGAAGTAACCGTCCGCCCGGCGGCAATCACTCGGCCGAGCCCATGCCGGAGCGCGTCTCCGGTGCGGGCTCGGCCTTTGCATGACACCAGCCTGAGCGAACCATAATGTCCAAACGGGATTACTACGAGGTCCTCGGCGTCAATCGCGATGCCGGCGACGACGAGATCAAGAAGGCCTACCGCAAGCTGGCCATGAAGTATCACCCGGATCGCAATCCGGACAACAAGGACGCCGAAGAGCACTTCAAGGAGGCCAAGGAAGCCTACGAGATACTCTCCGAGCCGCAAAAGAAGGCCGCCTACGACCGCTACGGCCATGCCGGCGTCGACCAGTCGATGGGGGGCGGCGGCCAGGGCTTCGAGGGCTTCTCCGACGCCTTCGGCGACATCTTTGGCGACCTCTTCGGCGGCGGTCGCGGGGGACGCTCGAACGTCTATCGCGGCGCCGACCTGCGCTACAACCTCGAGATTTCGCTCGAGGAGGCGGCTCGCGGGGCCGAGAAGACGATCCGCATTCCCACCGTCGAGGACTGCGGAACCTGCAGCGGCAGCGGTGCCAAGCCGGGTACCCAGCCCAAGCCCTGCCCCACCTGCGGCGGCGCCGGCCAGGTGCGGATCCAGCAGGGTTTCTTCTCGATCCAGCAGACCTGCCCGAAGTGCCACGGCACCGGCCGCATCATTCCCGATCCCTGCCGCGACTGCGGCGGTGCCGGGCGGGTGAAGAAGCAGAAGACGCTGGAAGTCAAGATTCCGGCCGGTATCGACGAGGGCATGCGCCTGCGCCACGCCGGACACGGTGAACCGGGCGTCAATGGCGGCCCGGCGGGCGACCTCTACGTAGAGATCCATATCCGCAAGCACGCGGTGTTCGAACGCGACCACGACGACCTGCACTGCGAGATGCCGATCAGCTTCACGACCGCGGCACTCGGCGGCGAGATAGAGATCCCGACGCTCGAGGGCATGGCGCGCCTCAAGATCCCGGCCGAAACGCAGAGCGGCAAGGTCTTCCGCCTGCGCGGCAAGGGCATCAAGAACGTGCGCAGCCACACCCACGGCGACCTGATGTGCCACGTCCTGGTGGAGACGCCGGTGAAACTCACCGATCGCCAGCGCGAGTTGCTGCGCGAGTTCGAGGAGATCTCCAGCGGCAACGCCGACCGCCACAATCCCAAGGCGAAATCCTGGATGGACAAGGTGCGCGAGTTCTTCGCCGCGTGAGCGCATCGCCCGCGGCCGGGCGACGGCCGTGAGTCCGGTCACGGTCCCGCTGGTGTGCAACCGGCGGGACCGTGCGATGTGGTTATACTTTGCCGCACAGGAACTCGCCGAGACCGGACTGCATGCTCCCCCTGCGCCTGCCGAGGATCGCCGCCATCGCCGCGCTGGGCGCCCTGCTTGCGCTGCAGCCAGTATTTGCACAGCAGGGCGTCGACGCCGACACGATCACCCTCGGCCACTCGGGCGCCCTGAGCGGCCCGGTGTCGGAGTTGAACAAGGAATACCTCTCCGGCGCCAAGCTCCATTTCGACCAGGTCAATGCACGTGGCGGCATACACGGCCGCCGCATTCGCCTGCTCACGCTCGACGACGCCTATGATCCGGAGCTTGCCGCGGCCAACGTGCGCAAGCTGATCGAACGGCATCGCGTCTTTGCGCTCTTCGGCTGCTTCGGCACCGGTCCCAGCCTCAAGACGATCCCCCTGGCGAGCGCTGCGGGGGTGCCGTTCTTCGCCCCCTACAGCGGCGCCGACGCGCTGCGCCAGCCTGTCGACCCGCATGTGTTCCACCTGCGCGCCTCCTACCGCCAGGAAATCGACAAGATCGTCGGC
>JBFGUQ010000411.1:0-2693 GCA_041565515.1 Rhodocyclaceae bacterium
CTCGATGTCCTGGAAATGCAGGCCGGTGGTCGGTTCGTCGAGGATGTAGAGCGTGCGCCCCGTGTCGCGCTTGGACAGTTCGAGTGCGAGCTTGACGCGCTGGGCCTCGCCGCCAGATAGCGTGGTCGCGCTCTGCCCGAGCCGGATGTAGCCCAGGCCGACGTCCATCAGGGTCTCGAGCTTGCGCGCGACGTTGGGGACGGGGCGAAAGAAGGCCAGGGCCTGCTCCACCGTCATGTCGAGCACCTCGTAGATCGTCCTGCCCTTGTAGCGGATCTCCAGCGTCTCGCGGTTGTAGCGCTTGCCGTGGCAGACGTCGCAGGGCACGTACATGTCGGGCAGGAAGTGCATCTCGACCTTGATCAGGCCGTCGCCCTGGCAGGCCTCGCAGCGACCACCACGCACGTTGAATGAAAAGCGGCCCGGGCCGTAGCCGCGTGCGCGCGCCTCGGGGACGCCGGCGAACAGCTCGCGGATCGGGGTGAGGAGGCCGGTGTAGGTTGCCGGGTTCGAGCGCGGCGTGCGGCCGATCGGCGACTGGTCGACGTTGATCACCTTGTCCAGCGCGTCCAGCCCGTCGATCGCCTCGTGCGGCGCCGGCTCGGTGCCGGCACGATTGAGCTGTCGCGCGGCCGCGGCAGCCAGCGTGTCGTTGATCAGCGTCGACTTCCCCGAGCCGGAGACGCCGGTGACGCAGGTGAACAGGCCCAGCGGCAGCTCCACGGTGGCGTCCTTCAGATTGTTTCCGCGCGCGCCGACGATCCGCAGCATGCGTTCCGGGGCGGGGGCCATGCGCTGCTCCGGTACCGCGATGCGGCGCCTGCCCGAGAGATACGCGGCGGTGACCGAAGCCTCGTTGGCGATCACCTCCTGCGGTCGTCCGCGCGCGACGATGCAGCCGCCGTGCTCGCCGGCGCCCGGGCCCATGTCGACCAGGTAGTCGGCCGCACGGATCGCATCCTCGTCGTGTTCGACCACGATCACCGTATTGCCCAGGTCGCGCAGCTGGCGGAGCGTCTCGAGCAGGCGGTCGTTGTCGCGCTGGTGCAGGCCGATCGACGGTTCGTCGAGCACATACATGACGCCGGTCAGGCCGGAGCCGATCTGGCTCGCCAGCCGGATGCGCTGCGCCTCGCCGCCCGACAGGGTGTCGGCGGAACGGTCGAGCGACAGGTAGTCCAGGCCGACGTTGATGAGAAAGCTCAGGCGGTCGGCGATCTCCTTGACCACCTTCTCGGCGACCTGGGCGCGGGCGCCGGAGAGCTGCAGGCCATCGAAGAAGGCCTTGCAGGCGCCCAGCGGCAGGTGGCTCACCTCGGGCAGCGCCCGGCCGCCGATCAGGACGTTGCGTGCTTCGGTGCGCAGCCTGGTTCCGGCGCACACCGGGCAGTTGCGCGTGGCCCGGTACTTGGTCAGTTCCTCGCGCACGGCGATGGAGTCGGTCTCGCGAAAGCGGCGCTCGAGATTCGGGATGATGCCTTCGAAGGGGTGCGACTTGGCCACCATGCGGCCGTTGTCCGCGAGGTAGCGAAAGGCGATCTTCTCGCGTCCGGAGCCATCGAGCACCACCTCGCGCACGCGCTCGGGAAGGGTCTCGAAGGGCGCCTCGACGTCGAATCCGTAATGCGCCGCGAGGCTCGCCAGCATCTGGAAGTAGAACTGGTTGCGCCGGTCCCAGCCACGGATCGCACCGGCCGCGAGCGAGAGCTCGGGATGCGCGACGACGCGGGCGGGGTCGAAGAAATCCATCTGGCCCAGGCCGTCGCACTTGGGACAGGCGCCGGCGGGATTGTTGAACGAGAACAGGCGGGGCTCGAGTTCGCCCAGGGCATAGCTGCACACCGGGCAGGCGAAACGGGCCGAGAACAGGTGCTCGCCGCCGCCGTCCATCTCCACCGCAATCGCGCGACCGTCGGCGTGCGTCAGCGCGGTTTCGAAGGATTCGGCGAGGCGGCCGCGCAGGTCTGCGCGCACCCGGAGACGGTCGATCACCACCTCGACGTCATGGCGTCGGCCCTTCTCCAGCGGCGGCATGCTGTCGAGCTCGTGCACCTCGCCATCGACGCGCACCCGCACGAAGCCCTGGGCACGCAATTCGGCGAAGAGGTCGTGCTGCTCGCCCTTGCGCCCGGCCACGACCGGGGCGAGGATCATCAGCCGCGTTTCCTCGGGCAGCGCCAGGACATGGTCCACCATCTGCGCCACGCTCTGTGCCTCGAGCGGATGCGCGGGGTGGTCGGGGCAGTGCGGGGTGCCGGCGCGGGCGTAGAGCAGGCGCAGGTAGTCGTGGATCTCGGTGACCGTACCGACCGTCGAGCGCGGATTGTGGCTGGTCGCCTTCTGCTCGATCGAGATCGCCGGCGACAGGCCCTCGATGAGGTCGACGTCCGGCTTCTCCATCAGTTGCAGGAACTGGCGGGCGTACGCCGACAGCGACTCGACGTAGCGCCGCTGTCCCTCCGCATACAGCGTGTCGAACGCAAGCGAGGACTTGCCCGAGCCCGACAGGCCGGTAATGACCGTAAGCCGGTTGCGCGGCAGGTCCACGCTGATGTTCTTCAGATTGTGGGTGCGGGCACCGGTGATCTGAATGTCTCTCAGTTCCGTCTGGCGCGGCTTGGGCTTTAAATTGTCGAATTCAGCAGCGGAGGGTGAGAGCGGGGCTTCGGCAGATGTGGGCAAGGGTGGTGATC
>JBFGUQ010000412.1:0-2686 GCA_041565515.1 Rhodocyclaceae bacterium
CCAGCCCGTGCTGCTCGCACCGGTGAATTTCGAATCGATCTACCAGTCCCAGCGCCAGCAGGCCGCCCAGCCGGCCGCCGGCGACGTGCCGGTCCAGTAAGCCCGTCATGAAGCGCTCGAACCTGCGCAAGGCGCTCGCCCTTGCCCTGGGGCCGGCCCTGATCGGCCTGGCGGGGGCGGCGCATGCCATCGAGTACCGCTCCGTGGCCGAACCCGCCGTGCTCTACGACGCGCCATCCGACAAGGGCAGGCGACTCTTCATCCTTGCCACCGGCACGCCCGTCGAGGTCGTGGTGACGCTCGACAAGTGGGTCAAGGTGCGCGAGCCGGGCGGCTCGCTCACCTGGATCGAACGCCGGGCGCTCACCGACAAGCGCACGGTCATGATCACGGCCGATCGCGTGGCGGTGCGCCGGCAGGCCCAGGACTCGGCGCCGGTCGCCTTCGAGGCGCGCAAGAACGTGGTACTCGAACTGGTCGAGCCGCCCACGGCGGGCTGGGCGAAGGTGCGCCACGCCGATGGCGCCACCGGCTTCCTCCGCGTCGGCGAGGCCTGGGGCCTGTGAGCACGGTTCGTATCGCGGTTTTCGGTGCGGGCGCATGGGGCACGGCCCTGGCGCAGGCCTTCGCCGAATCCCATGCCGTTCGGCTGTGGGGGCGCGACGCCGCACAGCTCGCCGAGATGCGCGACAGGCGCGAGAACCGGCGCTACCTTCCGGGCACCCGCCTGCACGACGCACTCGAGCTCGAACCGGACTTCGCCAGCGCGGTGAAGGCGGCCGACCTGCACCTCGTCGTCACCCCGCTGTCCGGCCTGCGACACACCGTGCGTGCACTGCACGGCCTGCAACCGGGCACGCCGATGCTCTGGGCATGCAAGGGGCTGGAGGCAGGCAGCGGCAAGCTGCCGCACGAGATCATCGCCGAAGAACTCGGCGCCGATGCGCCCTGCGGCGTCCTCACCGGACCGAGCTTCGCCGCCGAGGTCGCGCGCGGCCTGCCGGCCGCGATCACGCTCGCCGCGGCGGATGTGCGCTTCGCCGAACACTGGGTCCTGGCGCTGCACCAGCCGAGGCTGCGGATCTACGCGAACACCGATGTGGTCGGCTGCGAGATCGGCGGCGCGGTGAAGAACGTCATGGCGATCGCCTCGGGCGTCAGCGACGGCATGGGTTTCGGGCTCAATGCCCGCGCCGCGCTCATCACCCGTGGCCTGGCGGAAATCGCACGGCTCGGCGCTGCACTCGGTGGCCACCCCGAGACGCTGATGGGGCTGGCGGGCATGGGCGACCTGATCCTGACCTGCACCGGCGACCTTTCCCGCAATCGTCGCGTCGGCCTGGCGCTCGCCGAAGGCAAGACGCTCGCGGACATTCTGCGCGACCTCGGCCACGTCGCCGAAGGCGTGTCCACCGCGCGCGAAGTGGCCACGCTGGCGCGCCGGCTGGGCGTCGAGATGCCGATCTGCGAGGTCGTCGACGCCCTGCTCCACCACGGCCTCGATGCGCGCTCCGCAGTCGAGCGACTGCTCGCGCGCGACCCGCGCCACGAATAGTCCGCCGTGGCGACTACCGCCACCCGGCGCCGGCGGCAGTCGGCCTCAGCCGGACGGGCTCGCGGCGCCGGCGAATCCCTGCTGTCGCCAGGCCTCGAACACCACGATGGCCACTGCATTCGACAGGTTGATGCTGCGGTTGGTGGGCCGCATCGGAATGCGGATCCGCGACGCCGGCTCGAAGCTCTCCAGCATTGCCTGCGGCAGGCCCCGGCTTTCGGGGCCGAAGACCAGCACGTCACCCTCCTCGTAGGCAACTGCGTCGTGGCGGCGAGTGCCGCGCGTCGACAGGGCAAAGAAGCGGCGCCCGTCGAGCTGGGCGCGGCAATGCGCCCAGTCGCGATGCACGGTGAGGCAGGCGAGATCGTGATAGTCAAGTCCGGCGCGTGCGAGCTGCTTGTCGGAGAGGTCGAAGCCGAGCGGCTCGACCAGATGCAGCCTGGCGCCGCTATTGGCGGCAAGACGGATGATGTTGCCGGTATTGGGCGGAATTTCCGGCTCGAAGAGGACGATCTCGAACATCGGGGCGGTTCAGGGCTGGGGCCGGGCAGGCGGCGGAGGCCGCACTGTAGCTCAATCCGGCAAGGCCGTGCGCGCCACCACCAGGTTGCTCACGGCGGACGCGCCGGCACGCCTGAGCGCGACCGCGAGCGCATCGAGCGAGGCGCCGGTGGTCATCACGTCGTCGACGACCAGCACCCGCCTGGCGACGATGGCATCGCCACCACATTGGAACGCGCCGCGCAGGTTGCGCGCGCGCTCCCTGCGCCCGAGCCTTGCCTGTGCGGGCGTGTCGCGAATCCTGCTCGCCGCCGACAGCTCGAGCGGCAGGCCGAGCATGCGTGACAGCGGACGCGCAATCTCGACCGCCTGGTTGAAGCCCCGCTCGGCCAGGCGGCGCGGGTGCAGCGGCATGGCGAGCACGATATCCACGGCCGGCGAAGACCCGAGCGCAGCGGCCAGCTCGCCGGCGACGAAGCGGGCCAGCGACAGGCGGTGACGATACTTGAGTGCGTGCACCATCGCATCGACCGGGAACGCATAGTCGAACACCGCCCGTGTCGCATCGAAGGCCGGGGGACTGCGGCGGCAACGTCCGCAGACCGCTGCATCCGTCGTCGGCAGGGCACA
>JBFGUQ010000413.1:0-2672 GCA_041565515.1 Rhodocyclaceae bacterium
AATGCGGGTCGTCCCGATAAGAAAACCGATGGTCGCTGCGCCTGGGTCGCTGCGCGCGGGGCCGTCCCCGCATCGGGCTGAAAGGAGCCGTCGAAATGGCCATGCCCCTTTTAGCAAATCGGCCCGCCGCTTGGCAAGACGTTCGCTCCCGGGCCCGACGATACGGTGCGCAGGACGGCATGCCGCAGCCGCTTCGGATCGACCGGTCGGCGGCAGCACCGATCTGGGGCGTGCGCTAAACTATGGACCAAACATATTCTCTGGACGTGATCACGCCGGCGGCACCCGCGGCCGGCGCACCGTATCACGCGAGGCCTGCCATGCTCCCCATGATCCTGCCGATCGGCGCCCTGCTCACCGGCATCGCCCTGCTGCTGCTCGGCTCCGGGCTGCTCAATACCCTGGTCGCACTGCGCGGCGCGCTCGAAGGCTTCTCCGAGACCACGCTCGGCCTGATCGGCTCGACCTACTTCCTCGGCTTCTTCCTCGGCACCTTCGTCGCCCCGCAGATGATAAGGCGCATGGGCCACATCCGCGCCTTCGCCTTCTTCGGCGCCGTGCTCGCGACCTGCATCCTGCTGCACGCACTGGTCGTCAATGCCGTGTTCTGGATGCTGCTGCGGGTGATCACCGGCGTCGGCCTGGTCGGCTTCTACGCGGTCATCGAGAGCTGGCTCAATGGCCAGGCAACGCCGGAACGACGCGGTCAGGTGTTCGCCATCTACATGGCGGTCAACCTCGCCGCGCTCGCCGCCGCGCAGCAACTGCTGCTGCTCGACAGTCCGGCAGCGTTCACGCTGTTCGCGGTGGCGGCGATCTTCGTCTGCCTGTCGCTGCTGCCGATCACCGCCACGCGCATGCAGCCGCCACCGCTCCACAGTGCCCCCCGGCTCGACCTGCGCATGGTCTGGCGCGCCGCGCCCGCCGCCTTCATCGGTTCGCTCGCGTCCGGCCTGGGCATGGGCGCCTTCTGGAGCATGGCGCCGGTGTATGGCGCCCGCCTCGGCCTCGCCGAAGGCGAGATCGCGATGCTGATGACGGTGACGATCGTCGGCGGCGCGCTGCTGCAATGGCCGATCGGGCATTTCTCCGACACCGGCGACCGCCGCCGGGTGCTCGGCTTCGTCGCCGCCGCCTCGGCGATCGCCGGCGTCGTCATCGCCGCGTTCGGCAGCCTGCCCTACGTCCTGCTCGGCGGCTTCTTCGCCTTCGGCGGCGCGGCGTTCGCCGTCTATCCGATCGTGGTCGCCCACCTCATCGACCACCTGCACCATGACGAGATCCTGACCGGCAACACCGGCATCCTGTTCCTGCACGGCGTCGGTGCCGCGGTGGGCCCGGCCTTCGCCGGGGTCCTGATGGGCCTGATCGGCGCGGCCGCACTGCCACTGCACTTCTCGCTCGCCTTCGGGCTGCTCGCCGCCTTCACGCTGTTGAAGGCGCGCGGCAGTGTCGACGAGATCGTGGACGAGGCCGCGCACTTCACGCCGATGCTGCGCACCTCGCCCACCGCGCTGGACATGGTGACGCCCGACGAGCCGACTTCGGCGGACACAGCGACGCCCGACGCCCCGACCGAAGCGGAAGCCGAAGCGGGGACCCAGGCCGGGGGCGAATCCGGTCAGTCCGCGGCGCAGCCGGCTGCCGCCGTCTCCAGGTAAGGCAGCAGCATCGGTCCCATCGACTTCAGGATCTGCACCGGAAGGCCGGAGGTGAAGCGGTAGGCGGCGGCGTTGGGGCCGATGACGTAGGCGGTCAGCGTGCCGAAATGGCGCGGCCCGAGGTAGAACACGAAGGTCGCAGTGCGGTTGAGCGCGACGCCGGCGCGGCCGCCACCGAGGACGATGCGGTTGTCCCCGGTGCCGGTCTTGCCGCCGAGGGTGAGCACGCTGCCGTCGGCGAGCTTGAATGCGCCCGCCAACCGCCTCGCGGTGCCGCCCTCCACGACCTCGGACAAGGCATTGCGCAGGGCCGCCGCGACTTCCTTGTCCATCACCCGCTCGCCCGCGCCGGGCAGCCGGGCAAAGCTGGTCTCGTAGGGCGTGTCGGCGGCGAAGCGGATGCGGTCGATGCGCTCGGTGGGCAGGCGCACGCCGTCATTGACGATGATGCCCATCAGTTCGGCGAGCGCGGCCGGCCGGTCGCCCGAACTGCCCAGCGCGGTGGCGAGCGAAGGCACGAGGTGGCCGAAGGGGTAGCCTAGCCGCGCCCAGCGGCGGTGGATGTCGAGGAAGGCCTCGACCTCGAGAATGGTGTAGATGCGCAGATCCTGCGCACTCTTGAAGCGGGTGCGAAACAGCCAGCGATAGACCGTCTGGCGCTCGTCCTCGCTTGCCACCAGGGCATCGGAGAGGCTCGCCTCCGGATTCGCCGAGCGATAGCCGACCAGCCACAGCTCCAGCGGGTGCAGGCGGGCGACGTAACCGCGGTCGGGCAGGTCGAAGGCATCCGGGGCGTGGCGGGCGTAGAGCTGGGCGATGCGCGCGTCCGACAGCTGCGCGTCGCCCAGGCGCTCGCCCAGGAACGCGGCGAAGGCCTCCGGCGGGGCGGCGGGCTCGAGGTAGCGGAACACAGTGGCCAGGCGGTCGGCACCCGGACGCAGGCCGTCGAGCAGCAACTCGCGCATCTCGGCCGGCGTGCGGCCCTGGTACTTGCGCCAGAAGCGGCGCAGG
>JBFGUQ010000414.1:0-2667 GCA_041565515.1 Rhodocyclaceae bacterium
CGCTGCAGTATCGTGTGTCGGCCGTGATTGAGTTACCGATAGCATATTGCGGCGCAGCAATAACGTAAAGAATAACTATATCACCGGAGACGTCGTGCAAGCTCCTCTGACAGGTGTGAAGGTGCTCGAGCTGGGGCAGCTGATCGCCGGCCCGTTCGCCGCGCGGATGCTCGGCGAGTTCGGCGCCGACGTCATCAAGGTCGAACCCCCGGGCGGGGGCGACCCGCTGCGCGCCTGGCGCAAGCTGCACAAGGGCACTTCGCTCTGGTGGTACGTGCAGGCACGCAACAAGCGTTCGGTGGCGATCGACCTGCGCAGCGCGGAAGGACAGGCGGTGGTGCGTCGGCTGGCGCGCGAGGCCGACATCGTCGTGGAGAATTTCCGACCGGGGACGATGGAGAAGTGGGGGCTCGGCTACGACGCGCTCGCCGAGCACAATCCCGGCCTGATCATGGTGCGCGTGTCGGGTTTCGGCCAGACCGGACCGATGCGCGACCAGCCCGGCTTCGGCGCCATTGGCGAATCCATGGGTGGCCTGCGCTACATCACCGGTTATCCAGATCGTCCGCCGATGCGGCTCAACCTGTCTATCGGCGACTCGGTCGCGGGACTGCACGCCGTGATCGGCGCCCTGATGGCCTTGAGGCATCGCGAAACCAATGGCGGCAAGGGGCAGGTGGTCGATGTCGCGCTGTACGAGTCGGTGTTCAACCTGATGGAATGCACGGTGCCGGAGTACGCCATGTACGGCGTGATCCGCGAACGCACCGGCAGCAATCTCACCGGCATCGTACCGTCCAACACCTATGTGTCGCGCGACGGCATCAACATCATCATCGCCGCCAATGGCGACAACATCTTCCGTCGCCTGATGCAGGCGATCGGACGCAGCGATGTCGGCGAGGAGCCGCGCTTCGCCCACAACGCCGGGCGTGCGGCCGAGGCCGAATACATAGACGGCGTGATCGGCGACTGGTGCGCGAGCGTGGATGCGGTGGAGGCGATGCGCTGCCTCCGCGCCGCCGACGTGCCGCACGGCAAGATCTACAGTGCGGCCGACATCATGCAGGACGAGCAGTATCGTGCGCGCGACATGATTCTCGACACCCGGCTGCAGGACGACACCGCGCTGAGCATGCCCGGCATCGTGCCCAAGCTGTCGGCCACACCGGGGGCGGTGACTTCGATCGGCCCGGCCATCGGCGCCCATACGCGCGAGGTGCTGCGCGACAGCGGCTTCAGCGATGCCGAGATTGACAAGATGCGCGAGCGCGGCGTCATCCAGCTGGCAGGCGAGGCGGGTGACCCTCGCACCTGATGCACGTCGCGGGGGAGGGCAGCTCTTCCGCTCGTCGGACCACCGATTGCGACCGGATCACAACAACCCGGATCACAACAACTACGAAGCAGGGAAGCGCGAGTGCAGAAGATCCACCTGACCGAGGTCGTCATGCGCGACGGCCTGCAGATCGAGCCGGCTTTCGTCGCCACCGACACCAAGGTGGCGCTGATCGATCGTCTCGCCGCACTCGGCGTCCCGCGCATCGAGGTGAGTTCCTTCGTTTCGCGCACGGCGGTTCCCGCCCTGGCCGATGCCGAGGAAGTGTTCGCCCGCATCCGGCGCCGCCCGGGCACGCGGTATGTCGCACTGGCGATGACGCCCAGGGGGGCGGCGCGCGCGGTCGCGGCGCGGGCCGACGAGGTCGTGCTCGTGGTGTCCGCCTCCGAGGCCCACAACCGGGCCAACGCCGGTCGCGACATCGCCGATTCCTTCGGCGGCTTCGGTGAGATCGCAGAGCTGCTCAAGGGCACTGCAACCGGCGCCTGCGGTGCGATCGCGATGAGTTTCGGCTGCCCGCTCGAGGGCGATATCCGTGAGGCGCGCGTGTTCGACATCATCGAGCGCTACCTGGCGCTCGGCATCTCCCGCATCAGCCTGGCCGACACGACGGGCATGGCCTTTCCTAGCCAGGTCGAGGCGATGTGCCGGCGGGCGCTGCGCCAGTACCCGCAAGCGACGCTCGGCGTGCATCTGCACGATACCCGCGGGCTGGGGCTGGCCAATGCCCATGCTGCACTGCAGGCCGGCATCCGGCATTTCGACGCGAGCCTCGGCGGGCTGGGCGGATGCCCCTTCGCTCCCGGTGCGTCGGGCAACATCAGCACCGAGGACTTCGTGCATATGGCCCATCTGACGGGCTTCGCCACCGGGATCGACTTCGATGGCCTGCTCGAGATGCGCAGCGCGCTGGCGCAAGCCGTCGGGCATGAACTGCTGGGGCAGGTGGCGAAGGCCGGGCCGCGCTGGCGGCCGCTCACCTGCGCGACGACGACCTGAAGCATCGACCGCCGCGCGCGCTGGCGGCACGAACGATCACCCTGTTCCGCCGCAGCACGGCCTGGCGAGCCTCAAGCCCCTACCAATAAAGGAATCGAGGAGAAATCATGAAAATCAAGCTTCTTGGCGGTCTCGTGCTCGCAATGGGCATCGGCCTCGCCAACGCCGCCGACTTCACCATGCGCCTAAGCCATCAACTGCCGCCGACGCATCACATCGCCCAGACCCTCGACCAGTTCGCGGCCGATGTCGCGAAGGAAACCGGCAATCGTGTCGAGGTGCAGATCTTCGGCGCCGAGCAGGCGTTCAAGGCGGGGCAGAACCATGCC
>JBFGUQ010000415.1:0-2662 GCA_041565515.1 Rhodocyclaceae bacterium
AAGGGCCAGCGCGGACAAGCTCGACGACTGCCAGATCGTCTTCATCAGCAGATCGGGCATCGGCAACCTGCCGCGAATACTCGACAACCTGGGCACGGCGCCCGTGTTGACCGTGGCCGACACGCCCGGCGCGATGCGCCAAGGCGTCGCCCTCAACATGGAGACCGAGCGCGACCGGATCACCTTCACAGCCAATCTGGCAGCCGCGCGCCAGAACCGGCTCACATTGAGCGCCAAGCTATTGCGCCTGGCGACCGAGGTACACCAATGACCGCACAATCCTTCGTGCCCGACGGTACCACCCTGAGCGCACGCCTGCGCCGCATTCACCAGATCACCCTCGGCACGACCCTCGCCATCATTGCCAGCGTCATTCTCGTCGCCGGCTTCGCCACCAACCTGTTCGTGCAGCGCGCATCGGCCGAGGTCCAGGCCAGGGTGCTGGCCGACAACGCCAGTGCCAGCCTGCTGTTCGGCGATCAGCGCTCGGCGAGGACCCTGCTCCAGTCGCTGCATCATTCGCCGGACGTGCTCGTTGCCGCGATCTACGACAAGGATGGGCAGACCTTCGCCGACTACAGGACGGGCGACAGTGCAGTGCCGCCCGAGGTCGACTCCCTGGATGCCCGCACCACGCTGGGGCTCGGCGCCCTCCACGTCGAGCACCCCATCACCCAGGACGGCCAGACGCTCGGAGTGCTTTACCTGCGCGTGGACATGATGCCGCTCTACCTGCGCATGCTCGGCTATGCGCTGATCACCCTTCTCGGCGCGGCGCTCGCGCTGGCGACCGCGACCTGGTTGTTGCGCCGGCTCAACGCCTCGATCCTCCATCCGCTCGCCGCCCTGTCCGAACTGATGGGCCGGATCGCGAGCCGGGACGACTACTCGGTGCGCGCGGCGCCCAGCGGCATCGCCGAACTGGATGCGCTTGCCCACGGCTTCAATGCCATGCTCGGGCAGATACAGGAGCGGGATGTGCGCCTGGCTCGGCACCGCGACCATCTGGAAGATGAAGTGGCGGCGAGAACCGCCGAGCTGGTGCGTGCCAGGGATGTGGCCGAGGCCGCGAGTCAGGCCAAGAGCGAGTTTCTTGCCACCATGAGTCATGAGATCCGCACGCCGATGAACGGCGTGCTGGGCATGACCGAACTGCTGCTGGGCAGCGAGCTCGACACCGAGCAGCGGCACTTCGCCGAATCGGTGCAGACATCCGGACGACACCTGCTGGGGGTCATCAACGACATCCTCGACTTCTCGAAGATCGAATCCGGCCATCTGGAACTGGAGGCGGCGGATTTCGATCTTGGCGAACTCATCGAGAATTCCCTCGACATGTTCGCGCAGCCGGCCGAACACAAGGGGCTGGAGCTCGCAGCCGACCTGCCGCCGGAAATCCGCCGGCGGCTGCGAGGCGATGCCTTCCGCCTCAGCCAGGTCATCGCCAACCTGCTCAACAATGCAGTCAAGTTCACCGATCGCGGCGAAGTGGTCGTGCGTGCCGCACTGCTGCGGGAAACGAGCGAGGAATGCGACATCCGCTTCGCGGTCGAGGATACCGGCATCGGCATCGCACTCGAGGCCCAGGAGCGGATCTTCGAGCATTTCGCCCAGGCGGACGGCTCGACCACCCGCCAGTACGGCGGGACCGGGCTCGGCCTGGCGATCTGCAAGCATCTGGTGCGGCTGATGGGCGGGCGCATCGGAGTCGATAGCCGGCCTGGCGATGGCGCGAGGTTCTGGTTCGAACTCAGACTGCTGAAAGCCAGCTCATCGGGATCGTCGGATGCAGCCCTTCCCTGCCTCGACGGCGCACGTATCCTGGTCGTGGACGACAACGCCACCAATCGCGAAATCCTCGAGCGCCAGCTGCCGCTGTGGAACCTCAGCGTCGCGAGCGCCGAGAACGGACCGCAGGCATTGGCGCGCATGACCGAGGCCTGCGAATCCGGCCATCCCTTCGACCTCGCGATTCTCGACATGAACATGCCCGGCATGGACGGCCTGCAACTCGCGCACGCCATCAAGGCGCAACCCCGCCTGGCGCATACGCGCCTGATCGTGCTGAGTTCGAGCTATACGGGCAGCAACGATCGCGCGCGTGCCGGCATCCTCCATTGCGTGAACAAGCCCATTCGCCAGGCCGAGCTCTACAGGGTCCTCGACAGCAGCCTGCGCGGCCGACCGTCCATCACAAGCGGCCGCCCGCCCAGCCCGACGCCAGCCGTCGCCGAGCTGTTCGAAGGCACGGTCCTGCTCGCGGAAGACAATCCGGTCAACCAGCGTGTGGCCAGGGCGATGCTGGCAAAGCTCGGCCTGCAGGTCGAAGTCGCAGGGGATGGCGGGGAGGCGGTGCGTCTCGCGCAGGGGCGGCACTTCGACATCATCCTGATGGACTGCCACATGCCGGTGATGGACGGCTACGAGGCCACGGCCGCGATCCGCCGCGGAGAGACCTCGCCCGACCGCGTGCCGATCATCGCCTTGACGGCAAACGTCATGGAAGGCAACCGCGACAAGTGCCTCGCCACCGGCATGGACGGCTTTCTCGCCAAGCCCTACAAGCTCGACCAACTGCGCGCCGCCCTGGGACGCTGGTTGCGCCCGCTGGCAGCGACGCCGCAGGACGCGCACATCGCTGCAGGCGCCGGCGCGCCAGCTG
>JBFGUQ010000416.1:0-2660 GCA_041565515.1 Rhodocyclaceae bacterium
GATCGCCACCGAACGCTTGTTGCGTGCCTGCACGTACCACCAGAGCGAAGTGCCCTTGTGCAGCTTGCGCCAGGCGCGCAGCGGGTCACCCCCGCCCGGGGGTTCGACCTTGATGACGTCGGCGCCGAACTCGCCGAGCATCCGCGCGGCGAACGGGCCGGCGATCAGCTGCCCCAGCTCGAGCACCTTCACACCTGTCAGAGGAGCTTGCACGACGTCTCCGCGGATATAGTTATTCTTCACGTTATTGCTGCACCGCAATATGCTCTTGGCAAGTCAATCACGGCCGACACACGATACTGCAGCGCATCCGATGAATATTAGTCGCCGAGCACTGGCCGCGAATAGCGAGGATTTCTGCCGTATTATTTAGTTTTTCTAATCGCCATCAAGCCTTGAACCGCCACCGCATCCCCCTCAACGCACTGCGAGCCTTCGAAGCGGCTGCCCGCCATCTCGGCATGGGCCGTGCGGCGGAGGAATTGTTCGTCACCCCCGGCGCGGTCAGTCAGCAGATCCAGCAACTGGAAGCCTGGATGGGCATGCCCATGTTCGTGCGCAGCGGGCGCAAGCTGCAACTCACCGCCGAGGGCAGACGACTGGGAAAGCGGCTCGAGTCGGTCTTCGATCAGCTCGAGCAGGCAGTCGAGGAACTCCGCGCCGGTGCGGAGTCCAGCCATCTGCGCCTGCGCATGGCGCCGACCCTTGCGATCCGCTGGCTGGTGCCCGATCTCGGTGAGTTCATCGGCCGCCACCCGGAAATCGAGCTCGAGGTCAGCACCACCGCCATCCCGGACGAGAGCGCGCTGGGCGACTTCGATCTCGCCGTGCGCATCTGTACCGAGCCGCCGACCGATGTCGACTGGATCGAGCTGTTCCGCGACGCCTTCGTGCCGGTGTGCAGCCCCGCGACCGCCCGACTCCTGCGCGAGCCGGCCGATCTCGACAGCCTGCCGCGCCTGCACTCGATCATCCGTCCGGAGTGCTGGGCGGTCTGGCTGGACCATGTCGGCCTCGATCTCGATCCGCTCGCCGGCCCCAAGTTCGCCAACGCGGCACTGGCCTACCAGGCCGCCGCCGACGGCCTCGGCGTCGCCATCGGGCAGCGCACCTATGTCGACGCCGACCTGCGTGCGGGCAAGCTGGTCGCACCGTTCTCGACGATCGCCTGCTCGCCCCAGACCTACTTCCTCGTCAATGCACGCTACAAGTCGCAGTGGCCGAAGGTTCGCCTGTTCCGCAACTGGTGCAGCGAACTCGTGGCGCGCTCGGCGTTCGCGACGGACGAACATGCACGAGCACGCGACCGGGACGAGGACGGGGGGCTGCCCGGACACGCCCGTAGCTTGCCGGAAACAAGCCGTTTTCTTGACGATCCGTCCCACCCTAGCTAGAATCACGGCTCGTTTTTCGGGTCGTTAGCTCAGTTGGTAGAGCAGCGGACTTTTAATCCGTTGGTCGCGTGTTCGAGCCACGCACGGCCTACCAGAAAATCAGGCAAGAACGCCAATCCTCCGGGGTTGGCGTTCTTGCTTTCCGCCTCCATGCGGGCATGCTGCGGGCAGCCGGGCGCATGGCTCGCCCGGGGTTCCCTCTGCTAAGCTCGAACTTTCTTGCAGGAGGCAGGCATGTTTCCAGGCCGCGGTTATGACGAAGTAGCGATCGGCACGCGCTACGAAACCTCGATGACCATCACCGAGACCCATCTGGTACTCGGCGCCGGGCTTTTCGGCGACTTCAATCCGCTCCACGTGAACCAGCAGTTCGCCAGCGGCAGCCGTTTCGGCGGACGGATCGCCCACGGCTACCTCACCACCTCCTTCATGGCCGCAGCGCTGGGCATGCTCTTCCACGGCACGGCCATCGCCTACGTCGAACACACCTCGCGCTTCCTCGCCCCGGTGCATGCGGGCGACACCCTCACCATCGAATGGACGGTGCGTGCCAAGGACGACAAGCCGAAGCACGCCGGTGGCATGGTGACGCTGACCGGCGTGTGCACCAACCAGGACGGACTGCGGGTGGCCGAGGCGGACGCCAAGCTGCTCGTCGCCGACAACCCCCGCGATTGAGCGGCCCCCTCGCCCCCGGCCCATCCGCTTCGCGCGCACCGTGCCGGCGGGCGCGGTCCGGGCCGGCACGGCCGGGGATTGTGCTGATGCGGGGCACGAGAAATTCTGTCGCACTGCAGCATGATCGTGTAGCGTGAACCTTCCTCCGGGATTGCAGGCTCGATCGACCTGCGGGTCGCCTGCCGCTGCCGTCCCCAACCGATCGCCTCCGAGGGAATCGTCATGCCGCTCGTCAATTCGCCGAGAACCCCGCCGCTGCCGGCTTTCAATGCCGATCTGAAACAGAGTTCGGTGTCCGGACTGTCCTCCGGCGCCTTCATGACCGTGCAGTTGCACCTGGCACATTCCTCGACCTTCGTCGGGGCCGGCGTCATCGCCGGCGGGCCGTTCAGGTGCGCCGAGTCCTTCCGCGCCGCGGCATTGATCCCCGAGGATGCATGGACGCTGAACGCGCTGTACGTGTGCATGAACCCGCTGATTCCGAGCGCGGCACCCGATGCCGCGCGCCTCCTCCAGGTCGCGCGCGAGACCGCCGGCAAGGGGCTCATCGACCCGCTCGACAACCTCGTGAACCAGCGCCTGTACATC
>JBFGUQ010000417.1:0-2656 GCA_041565515.1 Rhodocyclaceae bacterium
CCGATATCGACGCGCGGCGGCTGTGAATTGCGGCTGAACTTGAGCGCGTTATCAAGCAGGTTGCGCACCACCAGGGCGAGACCGTCGCGGTCTGCCCTGACCGAGAGCGCCGGAATGCAATTGTGCACCTCCATGCCCGCCTCGGCGATCTCGCGCGCGCGCCCGGCGAGCAGATTGTCGACCAGTCCGGCCAGCTCCACCGGGCGCGACTGCAGCACCTGTCGCTCCATCCGCGAGTAGGCGAGCAGGTCCTCGATGAGCGCATGCATCTGCGCGACGCCCCGACGCACGTTGGCGAGCAGGCTGCGGCCCTCGTCGCCGAGCGCGCTGCCGTAGTCGTCGAGCAGGATCTGGCTGTAGCCGTCGATGCCGCGCAAGGGCGCCTTGAGGTCATGCGACACCGAATAGGAAAAGCCCTCGAGCTCCTCGTTGAGGGCCTGAAGTTGCGCGGTGCGCTCGGCCACCCGCGCCTCGAGCCCGGCATTGATCCGGCGCAACGCCTCCTCGCTCGCCTGCAGCGCGTCCTCGGTCTGCTTCTGCTGCGAGATGTCGAGCAGCACGCCGCTGATGGTCGTCACCCTGCCCTCGTCGTCGCGCGCGAGCCAGGTGCGGTCATCGAGCCAGATCCAGCTGCCGTCGGCGATCCGCAGGCGGTACTCCTGGCGGTACTCGTCCGGCCCGTTGGCGAGGTAATCCGCGACCTCGGCGACGATGCGATCCTTGTCCTCGGGGTGGATCAGCGAGGCGAAGTCGAGCTCGCCACTGAGCAGGACGCGCCGGTCGTAGCCCCATTGCTCGATGCTCTCGCTGACGAAGTTCATCGGCCAGCCGGGCGAGTTTTCCCATTCCATGGCGACCACCGGCGAGCGTGCGAGGATGGTCGAGAGCTGCTGGAGGTTGGCCTGCCTGTCCTGCAACTGCGCCACCATCCGGTCCACCGCCGCGGCAAGCTGCGCCAACTCGTCGCCGCCCTCGAGTCCGATCCGCGCATCCAGCCGGCCTTCGCCGATCGCGCGGAGCGCCTCGGTCATCCGGCCCATGCGGCAGAACCACAGGCGCTGGAGCGCGGCCGCGATCAGCGCGGCGAAGACGACGATCACCGCGATCTCGATCCACAGTTCTCCGCGGCTGGCGTAAAGGCGCTCGCGCAGCGGTCGCGCGAGGTCGATCGAAAGCAAGAGGCGCAGCTCGGGCCCGACAGCCGCATGCCCGACCATGAACTCCGCGCCGTCCGGACGCAGGAACTGCACCTTGCGCGCATCCCGGGCCGAGGCCTCGAGCAGCGCTGCGCGCAGGGCGGCCGGCTCCGCCTGGAGCACCGTGTCGAACCGCTTGCCGAGTTCGGCGCGCCGCAGCGAAGCGACGATGCGTCCCTCGCCGTCGGTCAGCCAGGCATTGGTCACCTCCGGCAGCATGCCCAGTCCGGCCACGATGCGCCGGACCTGGAGGAGATTGCCCAGTTCGTGATGCACCTCGATACGCTGTTGCTCGAGGTTCATGCGCTCGCCCATGCTCCGCCGCATGTCGGTCTCGACCACGCCCTCGTAGCTGTGCGTCTGCGCCAGGGTAGTCAGCATGGCGGCCACCGCCGCCAAGACGACGAGACTCAGCGGCAACAGGTGGCGCAGGGGCGCGCGCGCCAGCAGGGGCGCGATCACGGCCGGCCTGCCAGCAAGCCGAGCGCGTCCCGCGCCGGCGCAGGCTCGATCAGGCTCGCCCAGTCGGGGCGCCGGCGAATCAGCTGGCGTTCGAGGAGGTTGTCGATCAGCGCCTGGTGCACGCCATCCGCCTCCGCCTGCGGCACACCGGGCAGCAGGCGGTCGATGTCGTCGAGTCCCTTGAGCGTCAGGCCCTCGAATGCCGCAAGGTATTCGGCGGTGCTGAGTCCGGTCCCCGGGGCGAGCAGGGCCGCCGCGCCGACCGGGTCTTCCTGCAGCGCACGACGACCGCGCTCCCAGCTCGCAAGCAGTTCGACGACGTCGTCCCGGCGCTCGTCGAGCACGCCCGCACGCACGGCGAGCACGTCGATGATTTCGTCGGGCATCTGCCGACTGTCGAAGATCACATGCGCGCCGCCGGCGACCAGGCGGCTGCGCATCGGCTCGAAGGTGATCACCGCCTCGGCGAGCCCGCTGTCGAGGATGTTCTCGTGTTGCGCCGCCTCGACCCTGACGACCTCGACCTGATCGAAGCGCAGACCGCCGGCAGCGAGCAGGCGACTCAGCATCAAGGCCCCCACCGCCGAGGACTCGACCGCAATGCGCCGGCCGAGCAGGTCGGCGGGCGAAGCGACTGCCGGCCTCGCCACCACCGCATCCGCACCGTGCGAGGTATCGAGCACGGCAACGATCTTGAGCATCACGCCCTCGTCGGCGAGCCGCAGCGTCTCGCCCAGCGTCAGCGCCGCGGCCTCGAGGACCCCGTTGCGCAGACTGCGAATGCTTTCGTTGTTCGACCCGAGCTCGACCACCCGCACCCGGACCGGGTCGAGGAGGCCCTGCTCGCGGGCCAGGACCAGCGGATCGTATCCGACCCAGGGATTCACCCCCACCCTCAGCGGCGGCGGCGACGGCGGCGGGCTGCACGCATTCAGGCCGCCGGCCAGCAGGCACAGGATGAAGATCAGCCAGCGCGTCATCGATTCATGCCTCGTTTC
>JBFGUQ010000418.1:0-2638 GCA_041565515.1 Rhodocyclaceae bacterium
CGTGTGCGCGACGCACCGCGATCTGAAGGCGCAGATGAAGGCGGGCGAATTCCGCGAGGACCTGTACTACCGCCTCGCCGAGATCGAGGTCGACATCCCCCCGCTGCGTGATCGCGAGGGTGATGCCGTGCTGCTTGCCCACGCCTTCGTGCAGCGATTCGCGCGCGAGAACGGGCGCGGCTCACTCACGCTCGGCGATGACGCGATCTCGGCGATCGAGGCACACCCCTGGCCGGGGAACGTGCGCGAGTTGGAAAATTGCATCAAGCGTGCTGTCGTGATGGCCGACGGCAACCGCATCTCGGCCGAAGATCTCGGCCTCGAGGCAGGCGAGGAGAGCCTGGAAAGACTCAACCTGCGCCAGGTGCGCGACGAGGCCGAGCGCCTCGCGGTGCTTCGCGTGATGGCCCGTACCAACGGAAACGTCGCCCGCGCCGCCGAGATCCTCGGTGTCAGCCGGCCGTCGCTCTATGACCTGCTCAACCGCTTTGGCTTGAAGAAGGAGAACGCATCGTGAGTCGTCTGCACAAAGCCCGGAACCCGTCCAACTGGTCGCGCCGAAGCCGCGGGATGGCGCTTGCCGCGCTGTCGGCGGCGCTGCTGGCCGGCTGCGGCGATACGCCGGAGCAGATGCTGGCCTCGGCCCGGACCTATCTCGACAAGAACGACCTCAACGCGGCGAGCATCCAGCTCAAGAACGCGCTGCAGGAAGACGGCAACTTCGCCGAGGCGCGCTTTCTGCTCGGCAAGATCAATCTCGAGCAGGGCGACGTGCCCGGCGCGGTGAAGGAGTTCCAGCGCGCCTTCGATCTCGGCTATGCGCGCGAACAAGTCGTGCCCCTGCTGGCGCGGGCACTGGTGCGTTCGGCCCAGTTCGACAAGGTCCTGAAGGATTTCGTCGACATCAAGCTCGACGATGCGTCGGCCAGCGCGGCGCTTCTCGCCGCCGTCGGCGACGCCTACCTCGGCAAGGCCGAGGTGCCCAAGGCGCGCACCAGCTTCGAGGCCGCGCTCGCGGCGAGCGCGGAAGATGACCTGGCCCGCATGGGCCTGGCGCGGGCAAAGCTCTTCGGCGGCGACGCGCCGGGCGCCGAAACGGAAATCCGCGCAGCGATCGCGCGCAGCCCGAGCCTGGCCGAAGCGCATGCTGTGCTGGCCGATATTCTGCTCGCGCAGGGCAAGAGCGACGAGGCCGAGGCCGCGCTCAAGGAAGCAAGCCGCCTCGAACCGAAGGCGGTGAACTACCATTTCGCGCTGGTCTCGCTGCAACTGCGCCAGAACAAGCTCGAAGAGGCGACGTCCAGCCTCGAAGCGATGAAGAAGGCGGCGCCTGCGCATCCGTCCACCCGCTATCTGCAGGCCTTCATCGACTTCCGCAACAACAAGCTTACCGAGGCGCGGGACGGGGTGCTGCAGGCGCTAAAGCAGGCGCCCGACTTCCTGCCTGCGCAACTGCTCGCCGGAACGGTGCTGGTTCGGCTCAACGACCAGGTGCAGGGGCGCAGTCACCTCAATCGGGTGCTCGAGCGCGCGCCGATGCAGCCGCTTGCGCGCAGCATGCTGGTGATGTCCCATCTGTCGTCCGGCGAGGCCTCGCGCGCGCTCGAGGTCCTGCAACCGATGCTGGAGCGGCCCACCCAGGATGCCCGCCTGTTCAGCCTGGCAGGCCAGGTCTACCTGGCCAACGCCGAATACGACAAGGCGGAAGCCTACTTCCAGCAAGCCGCCAAGGCCGCGCCCGAGGATGCGGGGGCGCGCATGCGCCTCGGCGTGGCGCGGATGGCCACCGGTGACGCGTCCGGGGCCTTCGCCGATCTCGAAGCTGCCTCGGGCATGGACGCCGATGCGATCCAGGCCGACCTCGCCCTCGTCATCAGCCACCTGCGAAGTGGGCAACTCGACAAGGCGCTCGAGGCCCAGGCGCAGCTCGAGCGCAAGCAGCCCGACAACCCCCTGGTGCACAATCTGCGCGGCGGCGTGATGCTGGCCAAGCGCGACGTGCCGGCCGCGCGCGCCGCGTTCGAGAAGGCGCTGTCGCTGAGGCCTGACTACCTGTCCGCGGCGATCAACCTGGCGCGCATCGACCTCGCCGAAAAACGCCCGGCCGACGCGCTCGGTCGCCTGAAGGCGATCGTCGACCGTGACGCCAAGAACGTCGAGGCGCGCCTGGCCTACGCCGAACTGCAGCGCACGACCGGCGCCGCGCCGGCCGAGGTACTGAAGACGCTCGAACAGGCCGAGGCCGCCGCGCCCGGGGCCTTGCAGGCCACGCTCGCGATCGCGCAGCATCATCTGCGCGTGCGCGATTTCCCCAAGGCGCTTGCCGTTGCGCAAAAGGCCAGCGCAGCCTTTCCCAGCGATCAGCGCGCGCTTGCGATGCTCGCCGGCGCGCAGCTGGCCTCGGGCGATACCCAGCAGGCGATCTCCTCGCTCAACAAGCTGGCGACGCTGTTGCCGAAGTCGACCGCGCCGCTGGTGCAGCTCGCCGACGTCCATCGCGGCAACAAGGACAATGCCGCGGCCGAGCAGGCCCTGCGCAAGGCGCTCGGCATCAATCCCGAGGCGATCGAGGTCCAGCAGCGCCTGGCGGCGATCATGGTGGAGCGGGGCGATCGCGACGGCGCGCTAGGCGTTGCCC
>JBFGUQ010000419.1:0-2613 GCA_041565515.1 Rhodocyclaceae bacterium
CCGCGCGCGGCTAACATTTCACAGGAGGCGCCCAACAAATGCGCACCCCATTCACCGTAAGACTGATGCAGAGCATGCCGCGAAGCGGCTGGATCGCGCTCGCCATCTTCGCCGCCATCACCTGGGTCGGCGTCCCGCTCGCCCACCTCGCGCTGCCGGAGTCGAGCGCGCTCCACATCTCCGCGTACACCGTCAGCCTGCTGGGCAAGATCCTGTGCTACATGGTGGTCGCCGTCGCCATGGACCTCATCTGGGGCTATGCCGGCATCCTCAGCCTCGGCCATGGCCTCTTCTTCGCCCTCGGCGGCTACGCCTTCGGCATGTACCTGATGCGCCAGATCGGCCGCGACGGCAGCTACGGCTCCGACCTCCCCGATTTCATGGTCTTCCTCGACTGGAAGGAACTGCCCTGGTACTGGACCGGCTCCGACTCCTTCCTGTGGGCCCTCCTTCTCGCCATGGCCCTGCCCGGCATCGTCGCCTTCATCTTCGGCTACTTCGCCTTCCGCTCGCGCATCAAGGGCGTGTACTTCTCGATCATCACCCAGGCGCTCACCTATGCTGCGATGCTGCTGTTCTTCCGCAACGAGACCGGCTTCGGCGGCAACAACGGCTTCACCGACTTCAAGCGCATCCTCGGGTACGACATCACCTCGCCCGAGATGCGCGTCACCCTGTTCGCGCTGTCGGCCGCGCTGCTCGTCGCCTGCCTCATCCTCGGCCGCTACCTCGTCACCTCGCGCTTCGGCCGCGTCCTCGCAGCCATCCGCGATGCCGAATCCCGGGTCATGTTCATCGGCTACAACCCGCTGCACTACAAGCTCTTCATCTGGACACTGTCGGCGGTGCTGTGCGGCCTGGCGGGAGCGCTCTACGTTCCCCAGGTCGGCATCATCAACCCGTCCGAGATGAGCCCGGCAAACTCGATCGAGCTCGCGGTGTGGGTCGCCGTCGGCGGCCGCGGCACCCTGGTCGGGGCGGTGCTCGGCGCTGGCATCGTCAACCTCGCCAAGAGCTGGTTCACCGTGTCCTTCCCCGAATACTGGCTGTTCTTCCTCGGCTTCCTGTTCATCGCCGTGACGCTGTTCCTGCCCGACGGCGTCGTCGGCCTGTGGCGCAAGCTGCGGGCCAGGCGCCAAGGGGCGGATGCCAGGGTGCCGGACGGCTTGCCCGATGCTGAAGCCGCGCCGCCCGAGGCGCCCGCCGGTGTCGCGGGCGGCCGGGCTGCGACTCCTTCCGTCCCCGCAGCCAAGGGAGCAAGCGCATGATTCCCAGCATCGAAATCGACCGCGCGGCCGCCGACGCCGAAGCTGCGCGAAACAACCTGCGCGAGCAATGGGAAGGCGAGGCCTCCACCAGCCATCTGCTCAGGCGCGGCGAGCTCGATCTCTCGCACAACGTCATCCTCTACCTGGACGACATCACCGTGAGCTTCGACGGCTTCCGCGCGCTGAACAGGCTGTCGCTCGCCATCGACGCCGGAGAACTGCGCTGCATCATCGGTCCCAACGGCGCCGGCAAGACCACGATGATGGACGTCATCACCGGGAAGACAAGGCCCGACGAGGGCAAGGCCTTCTTCGGCCAGACCATCGACCTCACGCGCATGACCGAGCCCGAGATCGCGCACGCGGGAATAGGCCGCAAGTTCCAGAAGCCGACCATCTTCGAGCGCCACACCGCATTCGAGAACCTCGAGCTGGCGATGAAGGCGGACAAGCGGGTGCGCCGCTCCCTGTTCGCGTCGCTGTTCGACGACGAGCGCGACCGCATCGCCGAGGTGCTCAAGCAGATTCGCCTCGACAAGGAAGCGAACCGCCCCGCCGGGTTGTTGTCGCACGGCCAGAAGCAGTGGCTGGAGATCGGCATGCTGCTGATGCAGGAGCCCAGGCTGCTGCTGCTCGACGAGCCGGTCGCCGGCATGACCGACGACGAGACCGAGCGCACCGCCGAGCTCTTCGTCAGCCTGGCGGGCAAGCACTCGCTGGTGGTGGTCGAGCACGACATGGCCTTCGTCGAGGCGCTCGGCGGCGAGGTGACGGTGCTGTGCGAAGGCTCGGTGCTGGCGGAGGGGGACCTCGCGACGGTGCAGGCGGATCCGCGGGTGATCGAGGTTTATCTTGGTCGTTGACGGCGATCACGGGGAAACCCGCCGTGCTGAGCGTCCGTGCGCAAGACCGCCAGCTGCGCGGGGAATTTGTTCCGAGGGCTGCCGCTACGCGGCGCGGCGGAGGGCACGCAAACGAGCGCTCGCTGCGCTCACTCAGACAGTCCTCGCCCTCTCCACAAACACCCCACACATCTGGCTCGACGGGTGTGCTTGCCTGAGCCAGAAACCTTCCCCCATTACTGCGGGCGAGTTGTGAAAATGACGAAACTGAGATCCCCGGGCTGATCAGCTCACGCGCCAAGCCGGTCGTGTGGGGTGTTCGTGGAACGGGCGAGGACTGTCTGAGCCCGAAGGGCGAGTTCCGCAGCCCGACGGAACAAATGCCCGGTGTGGCGCCGGCGGATTGCGAACGCCAAGAGTCCCCGCACGATCGCTTTGCCGAAAATGCCGCGCGCAGCCCGCCGGGCATTCTCTCCGACGGGCTGCGGAACTCGCTCGCTACG
>JBFGUQ010000420.1:0-2613 GCA_041565515.1 Rhodocyclaceae bacterium
CAGCGTCACCGACTGCCCCGCCACGGCCTGGGGCAGGTCGCCATCGTGGGTGACGATGCGCGCCACCGTGCTCTCGCGGCCCGAGGGCTGAATGCGGACGCGATCGCCCGGGCGCACCACACCGCCCGCCACCGTGCCGGCAAAGCCGCGGAAGTCGAGATCCGGGCGGTTCACCCACTGTACCGGCATGCGAAACGGTGCCCTCTGCATGCGCGTGTCGTCGACCTCGACCGTCTCCAGGTAGCCCATCAGGGTGGAGCCGTGATACCAGGGCATGGCCTCGCTCGGCGCCAGGATGTTGTCGCCGCGAAAGGCCGACATCGGGATGAAGCTGGCGTCTTCGAGGCCGATCTGCCCGGCGAAGGCGCGGAAGTCCTCGACGATCCGCTTGTAGGTCTTCTCCGAGTAGTCGACCAGGTCCATCTTGTTGATGGCGACGATGACCTTGCGGATGCCGAGCAGCGAAACCAGGTAGGCATGGCGACGGGTCTGCGTCAGCACCCCCTTGCGCGCATCGACCATCAACACCGCGACATCCGCGGTGGAGGCGCCGGTGACCATGTTGCGGGTGTACTGCTCGTGCCCCGGCGTGTCGGCGACGATGAACTTGCGCTTGTCGGTGGAGAAGAAACGATAGGCGACGTCGATCGTGATGCCCTGCTCGCGCTCCGCCGCGAGGCCATCGACCAGCAGCGCGAAATCGATCGCATCGCCCTGCGTGCCCCACTTCTTCGAGTCGGCCTCGACCGCGGCGAGCTGGTCCTCGAACAGCATCTTCGATTCGTACAGCAGGCGGCCGATCAGCGTGCTCTTGCCGTCATCGACGCTGCCGCAGGTGATGAAGCGCAGCAGGCGCTTGTTCTCGTGCAGCTTCAGGTACTGGTCGATGTCGGTGGCGATGAGATCCGAGACGTGTGCCATCAGCAGGCCTCCTGCAGGGCCGCCCCAAAGGAGGCCTTCGCCCCCTTGGGGGGCAACGAACGAATGCGAGTGTGGGGGCTCATCAGAAATACCCCTCCTGTTTCTTCTTTTCCATCGAACCGGCCGAGTCGTGGTCGATGACCCGGCCCTGGCGCTCGGAACTGCGGGTGAGCAGCATCTCCTGGATGATCTGCGGCAGCGTCGTCGCCTCGGACTCCACCGCGCCGGTCAGCGGATAGCAGCCCAGGGTGCGGAAGCGCACCATCTTCTGCATCGGCACCTCGCCGGGGCGCAGCGGCATGCGCTCGTCGTCGACCATGATCAGCGCGCCGTCGCGCTCGACCACCGGCCGGCGCGCGGAGAAATACAGCGGCACGATCGGGATGTCCTCGAGGTGGATGTACTGCCAGATGTCGAGTTCGGTCCAGTTCGACAAGGGGAACACCCGGATCGACTCGCCCTTGTGCTTGCGCGCGTTGTACAGCTTCCAGAGCTCCGGGCGCTGGTTCTTCGGGTCCCAGCGGTGCTGCGCCGAGCGGAACGAGAACACGCGCTCCTTGGCGCGCGACTTCTCCTCGTCGCGGCGCGCGCCGCCGAAGGCTGCGTCGAAGCCGTACTTGTCCAGCGCCTGCTTGAGGCTCTCGGTCTTCATGATGTCGGTATGGATCGCCGACCCGTGGGTGAAGGGGTTGATCCCCTTGGCGACGCCATCCTGGTTGATGTGCACCAGCAGGTCGAAGCCGAGCTCCTTGCTCATGCGCTCGCGAAATGCGTACATGTCGCGGAACTTCCAGGTGGTGTCGACATGCAGCAGCGGAAACGGCGGTTTGGCGGGGAAGAAGGCCTTCATCGCCAGGCGCAGCATCACCGCGCTGTCCTTGCCGATGGAGTAGAGCATCACCGGGTTGTCGGCTTCGGCAACGACTTCCCGCATGATGTGGATGCTTTCGGCTTCCAGTCGTTGCAGGTGGGTGAGATTCATCGAGGGCTCGTTTGCTCGGGCGGTTGGGGCGCACAGGATACCGAAGCTCGGACGCCGCAATGCGCCGGCGATGTCGAATTCGCCTGGATCAGGAAATTGTTCCTCGGGGACGCGCAATAGTCCGCTCCCCCGCCCACCGACTATAAGAGCGATCGCTAGAATACGTCATGCGTTTTCTCACACAGGATAAGCCATGGTGATCGACCTGACCCGCGACGAGATCCTCGAGCGCCTGATCCCGATCGTCCGCGCCGCCGGCGACATCGTCATGGACGTGTACGACACCGACTTCGCCGTGCGCGGCAAGGAAGACGCCTCGCCCGTGACCGAGGCCGACGAGCGCGCAGAGGCGCTGATCATCCCGGCGCTGGAGGCCCTGCTCCCGGGCGTGCCGATCGTCGCCGAGGAGGCGGTCGCCGCCGGCCGGGTCCCCGAGGTGGGCGAGCGCTTCTGGCTGGTCGATCCGCTCGACGGCACCAAGGAGTTCATCGGCCGCAACGGCGAGTTCACGGTGAATATCGCCCTGGTCGAGCACGGCGCGCCGGTGCTCGGTGTCGTGCTCGCCCCGGCGCTGGGCCGGCTCTTCGCCGGTGCCGTGGGCGATGGCGTCTTCATCGAGGAGGCCTTCGGCCGCCGCCCGATCCGCTGCCGCCGCCCGCCGCCCGAGGGCCTCACCGTGGTCGCCAGCCGCTCGCATGGCGACGCCGCGG
>JBFGUQ010000421.1:0-2582 GCA_041565515.1 Rhodocyclaceae bacterium
AGCATGAACTCCGAGGCGCAGAAGCAGCGTGCGCGCAAGCAGCACGAGATGGCGCGCGAAGACAAGATGACCTGCATCGACTGCCACAAGGGTATTGCGCACCATAAACCCGAGGGCATGACCGAGGAAGACGAGATGTAGGTCCGGGTCAGGCCCCGATTTCCCACAATCAACAAAGAGGAACCGAACATGAAGAAGACCATGATGGCCAGCGCCGTGGGCGCGATCCTTGCCTTCGGCGCGGGCGGTGCCCTGGCTGCCGCGCCAGCCGACTGGAGCAAGGTCGAGGCGACCAGCATCAGCCTGCTGTACCCGGGGGTATCGCCGATCGAATGGATCATGAAGGGCACCGAGCATGGTGGCGCGCGTGCGCTCAAGAAAGGCGAGACCTGCGTCGAGTGTCACAGCGAGGAAGTGGGCGACATGGGCAAGAAGATCGCCAGCGGCGAGAAGATCGAGCCCAGCCCGATCGCCGGCAAGGCGCCTGTCGTCGCCGCCAAGGTGCAGGCTGCGCACGACGGCGAGAATCTCTACCTGCGCTTCAGCTGGAAGCAGCCCAAGGCCTCGGGCGCGGCGAAGATGGACGAAAAGAACCCGGTCAAGCTTGCCTACATGCTCGAATCCGGCGACAAGGTCGAAATGGCCGGGCAGAGCGGCTGCTGGGCAAGCTGCCATGGCGATGCCCGCACCATGCCGGGCGCGGCCGACGACAAGACGAAGTACGTCAAGGGCGGTTCGGTTGCGGGCGGGGTCTACTACGACCTCAACCAGTGGCGCAGCGGCGAGAACAAGGGCTTCGACGGCTACGTGGCCGACAAGCGCGTGATGGAGGGCGGCAAGGCGCTGGTGAGCGCCGAAGGCAAGCTCGATGGCGACACCTGGACCGTCGTGTTCACCCGCAAGTTCGCCGGTGGCGAGGGCGACGTCGCACTCGAGGCCGGGAAGACCTACAACTTCGGCTTCGCCATCCACGACGACAGCGCGGCCGGGCGCTACCACCACGTCTCCCTCGGCTACAAGCTGGGCATCGACGCCAAGGCCGACATCACTGCCGCCAAGCAGTAATACGGCGGCCCGCAATCGCGCGACGCAGGAGTGATCATCATGCGTACGACACTTCGGGCCACCCTCGCGGGTGGCCTTTTTCTTGTTGGCCTGGCGAGTCCGGCATTGGCCGCTGAACACGTCGTCAACATCGTCGATTACAAGTTCGTGCCGGCCGAGCTGAGAATCAGCCCGGGCGACACCGTGGTCTGGGTGAACGGCGAGAAACGGACGAGCCACTCGGTGGTCTTCCTCGGCACCGGCGAGGAGTCGGAACGCTTCTTTCCGGACGAACGCTGGTCGAAGGCGTTCCCGGCAAAGGGGCGCTTCGATTACACCTGCGGTCCGCACCCCGAGATGAAGGGCGCGGTCATCGTCGGCGACTGATGCGAACGTGGTGCTCGCGTGCTCGCCCGGTTTGCAGGTTGATACCCGTCAAGGCTTTCCGCGCCGCCTGGCGTCATGCTGTGCCGAACTGAACAGCCCGCGGACCGAATCATGAAGCCACCCCCTCTCGTTGCCCACGTCCTCGTGTTCATCGGTGCGGCGCTCGTCGCCGCCTACGCTTCCGCCAGCGAGCAGCCGGATCCCCTGCGCTACCGCGAACTGGTGCACATCGTGCGGCAGGACTGCGGCTCCTGTCATGGCCTGACGCTTGCGGGCGGGCTCGGCCCGGCGCTGACGCCCGAGGCACTCATCGACAAGCCTGCCGAAGGGCTGGTCGCCACCATCGTCGGCGGCCGCCCGGCCACGCCGATGCCGCCCTTTCTGGGCATCGTCAGCGAAGCCGAGGCGAGCTGGATCGTCGATCAGCTGATGCGCGGCTTCCCCGCCGACGGTGGCGCCGCCGCCGCTACGCCCACGAACTGAACCGCAGGAGCTTCCATGTCGGCACCGCAATCCGCCCGTCTCGCGCCGCCCCTGGTCTGGGTCATGGTGCTGTCTGTCATCGTGCTGTTGCTGTCCGCGTGCACGACGATGCCGCAAACGGTGGCGCGCGGAACGGGCGACCTCGGCGTGGTCATCGAGCGCGCCGACGGTCGTGTCAAGGTGATCGAGACCTCCGGCCGGACGGTCCTGGCGCAGGTCGAGGGCCTGGGCGACCTGTCGCACGCTTCGGTGGTGTTCTCGCGCGATGCGCGCTACGCCTTCGTCTTCGGCCGCGACGGCGGACTGACCAAGGTCGATGTGCTCTCCGCGCGCATCGTCGCCCGTGTGGTGCAGGCGGGCAACGCGATCGGGGGCGCGATCTCCCAGGACGGGCGCATCGTCGTCGCGCAGAACTACCAGCCTGGGGGCATCAAGGCCTTCGACGCCGAGACGCTCGAACTGCTCGCCGATATCCCGGCCGACTACGGCAGCGAGGGCAAGCGCTCGAAGGTGGTCGGGCTGGCCGACCTGCCGGGTAACCGCTTCGTCTACTCGCTCTTCGATGCCGGCGAGATCCGCGTGACCGACCTGTCGGACCCCAGCAACCCCAAAACCGAGCGTTTCGAGGCCGGCAAGCAACCCTACGATGCGCTGGTGACCCCGGACGG
>JBFGUQ010000422.1:0-2565 GCA_041565515.1 Rhodocyclaceae bacterium
CCTCGGCGTGATCCAGGTGGACAAGGGGCAGGCAGACAAGGGCCTCGCCAACCTGACGCGTGCGGTGTCGCTCGCGCCGGATTTGCCACCTCTTCGGATGAACCTCGCCAAGGCATACGCGAGCACAGGCCGCAGCGCCGACGCCAGGAAGGAGCTCGAGACCCTGATGCCCAAACTCAAGGAAGGCACGCCGCTTCACACCGAGGCGACGGCGCTGATGAAAACACTCTGAACGAAATGTACGAGGAAGCACTTCAATGACCACGATCGCCGTCATCGGCCTGGGCTACGTCGGCCTGCCGCTCGCCGTCGAGTTCGGCAAGAAACGCAAGACGCTTGGCTTCGATCTCTCGGCCGACAAGGTCGCGGCCTACCGCGACTTCGTCGATCCCACCGGCGAGGTGGCTTCGGACGACCTGCGCGCGGCCGTGCATCTGTCCTGCCACACTGACCCGGCCGTGCTGCGCGAGGCGGACTTCATCATCGTCGCGGTGCCGACCCCGGTCGACCAGGCCCACCAGCCCGACTTCACCCCGCTGGTGAAGTCGTCCGAGACGGTGGGACGCCACCTCAAGCGCGGTGCGGTCGTGGTGTATGAGTCCACCGTGTACCCCGGCGCCACCGAGGAGGTCTGCATTCCCATCCTCGAGCGCGAATCGGGCATGAAGTGGAAGCAGGACTTCTTCGTTGGCTATTCGCCAGAGCGCATCAACCCGGGCGACAAGGAGCGCACCGTCACCAAGATCGTCAAGGTCGTCTCGGGCGACACCCCGGCGACGCTGGAAAAGGTCTCCGAGGTCTATGGCTCGGTGATCACCGCCGGCGTGTATCCGGCCAGCTCGATCAAGGTGGCCGAGGCCGCCAAGGTGATCGAGAACACCCAGCGCGACCTCAACATCGCGCTGATGAACGAACTCGCGGTCATCTTCCACAAGATCGGCATCGACACCGTCGAGGTGCTCAAGGCGGCCGGCACGAAGTGGAACTTCCTGCCCTTCCGCCCGGGCCTGGTGGGCGGACACTGCATCGGCGTCGATCCGTACTACCTGACGCACAAGGCCGACATGCTCGGCTATCACCCCCAGGTCATCCTCGCCGGACGACGCATCAACGACGGCATGGGCAAGTACGTCGCCGAGCAGACGGTGAAGCAGATGATCGCCGCCGGCTCCAGCATCAAGGGTGCCGACGTGATCGTGCTCGGCCTGACCTTCAAGGAGAACTGTCCGGACCTGCGCAACAGCAAGGTGATCGACGTCGTGCGCGAACTGCAGAGCTATGGCTGCAGGGTGCACGTCCATGATCCGGTGGCGGAAACTGCCGAGGCCGAGCACGAGTACGGCGTCAGCCTGGAGGACTGGGATGCGCTGCCGGTCGCCGATGCCATCGTCGCCGCCGTGGCACACGAGGAATACCTGCGGATGCCGCAGAACCAGATGCTGGCGAAGCTGGCGCCGCGCGGCGTGTTTGCCGACGTCAAGTCGTCTTACGATCCCGAGGCGCTGGCCGCAGCGGGGGCGACGGTCTGGCGCCTGTAGGCGAAACCTGCCATAAAGAAGGCACAACGGAGGCCAACAGGCCCAGGGGAGGCGAATCGATGCGGGCAAGGCAGCGAGGCGGCAAGCGTGACTTGAGGCAGGCCGCCTTCGGCATGGCCTTGACGCTGTGCGCCGCCCCGATGCACGCCGCCGGCGACGATGTGGCCGTGGCACAGGCCTTTGCGCTGCAGGCGCGTTACCTTGCCGAGCAGGCCTTGAGCTACGAGCACGGCGAGGGCGTGCCGCGTGATCCCGTCCATGCCGCGACGCTGTACTGCGAGTCGGCTCGCCTCGGCGACGTCGAGGGAATGTACGCGCTGGGATGGATGTACGCCAACGGCCGCGGCATCGAACGCAACGATGCCTATGCCGGCACCCTGTTCGCGATGGCGGCCTTCCTCGGAAACGAGCATGCGCAGCGGATGCTGCGCTACACGGGTGACTACACCGGCGCCGCACCGGAGTGCCTGCACACGCCGCCGGAGACCGTGCTCCAGAGCTGGCCGATCGAGAGCCTGCTGGCCCGTGTCTCCGCGCTCCGCCAGCCGATTGCGCGTCTGCTGGTCGAGCTCGCGCCGAGCTATGGCGTGAGCCCCCAGTTCGCGCTCGCAATCGGCATCACCGAGTCCGCGCTCGACCCGGCGGCGCTCTCGCCCAAGAATGCGATGGGCGTGATGCAGCTCATCCCCGAAACCGCGGAGCGCTTCAATGTCGCGCGCCCCTACGATCCCGAGCAGAACATTCGTGGCGGGCTCGCCTATCTGCGCTGGCTGCTGGCCTACTTCGAGGGTGACATCCGCCTCGCCGCGGCCGCCTACAATGCCGGCGAGCGTGCGGTCGAGCGTTATCGGGGCATCCCGCCATACCCGGAGACCCAGGCCTATGTCGAACGCATCATGCGACGGGTGGGCTCGGCAGCCCATCCCTACGACAGCGCCATCGTCGAGCCGAGCCCGGTGATGCGCCAGCTCCGGCTCGCCAGCGAGGAGTCCCCCGGCTCATGAAGCTTCATCCCGTCCCACCGGGC
>JBFGUQ010000423.1:0-2563 GCA_041565515.1 Rhodocyclaceae bacterium
CTGCATCACCTCGCGCATCCCCGCCTCGGTTGCCGGCACTGCCTCGGCGAAGCGGCTGGCGATGGCGCGCAAGGCCTTGTCCCGCTCCGCGCCCGCAAGCCGGGCGACGGCGTCGCAGTACTCGTTGGCGCAGACCGTCAGCGCGCGCAGGCGCTCTTCGCCCGTTGCCGGCCGTCGCACCGGGCCGTCGGCCAGCTTGCGCATGCTGTGCTGGATCACGACGGGAAAGCCCCAGCTGCGGGCGAGCCCGATGCCGAGCTCCTCGAGGCTGATGCCCAGCACCTTCTGCGCGGCGTGGTCCTCGCGACAGCCGCTGTTCTGCATCACCCGTCGCATGTCCTCGCTCTCTTGCGGGAAGTAGTACTGGCACAGCAGGCGCCCGAGGTTGTGGAACACCGCGCAGATGTAGGCCTGCTCGAGGTCGCGCAGGCGCAGGTGCGCGGCGAGCTCGCGGGCGAACAGGCCGGCCAGGCAGGCGCGCAGGAACTCCTCCTTGAGTTCGGTCGCGTGGCCCTTGTTCTGCAGATGCTCGAACAGCAGCACGGTGACGGCGATGTTGCGCACGGCATCGAAGCCGAGGACGATGACCGCGCGCGAGATCGTGCTGATCTCGCCGCCGCCGGCCGAGCGGAAATGCACCGCATTGACCAGTCGCAGGAGCTTGTTGGTGAGCGAGAAGTCGCGCAGGATCAGGCTCGAGAGCCTGCCGATGGTCTCCGATTCGCTCGTCGCGATACGGTTGATCGCGACCACCGATTCGGACAGCGCAGGGAAGTCGCCGCGCACCCGCATGCGTCGCAGCAGGAAATCCACCGCGGCCTGGCTGGCCTCCCCCACCGGCGCGTCCTCGCCCGGGTGCAGCCAGGCCTGGAGCGCCTGGCGCAGTTCGGCAGCGTCGCGAAAGCCCGCATCCGGGTCGAAGGACACCGCGCGCAGCGCGATGGCACCGAGCCCCTCGTCGATCGGCGCGCCGTCCGTGGGCAGTTCGAGCGGCGCCGCGCCGATCCGCTCCATCGCGCGGCGTGGATCGGTCTCTCGCACCAGGCGCCTGCCGCTGAGCATTTCGATCAGGATGATGCCGGCCGCGAAGACGTCGTTGCGCGGGCTCACGCTGCGCTCGCGCACGTACTCCGGCGCCATGTAGGCGGGGGTGCCCGACAGCCCGTCGCCTGCCGTGGCGTCGCCGACGCGGCGGGCGATGCCGAAATCCATCACGCGTGGATTGCCGCCGGTATCGAGCAGCACGTTGCTGGGCTTGAGGTCGCGGTGGATCACGCCGTCGGCATGCGCGGCCGACAGCGCGGTGAGCATGTCGACCATCAGCGCGACCGCTTCCGCGGCCGGCAGGGCACCGCGCCGCTGCAGCATCGCGGCCAGGCTCTCGCCCGGCACGCATTCGAACACCAGATAGAGGTCGCCGTCCTGCTCGCCGGCTTCGAAGATCGGCACGATGCCGGGGTGGCGCAGGCGGCTGACGGTGCGGGCCTCGCTCAGCAGCGCCGCATTCTGCTTTCGTGCGGGGCCGGCGAAGTGCAGCGTCTTGACCGCCACCTCGCGCTCGAGTTGCGGATCCCAGCCACGATAGACGACGCTCTGGCCGCCGCGTCCGAGTTCGCCCCTGATTTCGAACCGTCCGATCTTGCTGGCCATCTGCTGTCGTCGAGTGCTTTCGGGAATGGTGGGGCCGGTGGTGCGGCGGGCCGAATGCCGGTGTGAAACGGTTTTCGTGCGATTATCGCGCTCCCCGCCGGTCGTTGAAGATACCAGATGGAAAGCTCGCACAAGGGAAAAACCGGTCTGCGCCGCGTATGGAACGCGATGCACTACTCGCTCGCAGGCCTGCGGGCCGCGCATCGCCACGAGGACGCCTTTCGCCAGGAAGTGCTGCTGGCGCTGGTCCTGGTGCCGCTGGCCGTGTGGCTGGGCGGAAATGGGCTGGGCAGGGCCCTGATGATCGCGAGCGTGCTGCTCGTGCTGATCGTGGAGCTGGTGAATTCCGCGATCGAGGCCACCGTCGATCGCATCTCGCTCGAAAACCATCCTCTGGCCAAGCGCGCGAAGGATATCGGCAGCGCGGCGGTGATGATCGCCCTCATCAACGTCGCCGCCGTATGGGGGCTCGTGCTGTTCGCGTGAAGCGGGGGGCGGAACCGCCCCCCGGCTGTAGCGTCACATTTCTTGCAGGGCCGGCAATCGCCGCGCAAAGAGCGCTGCGAAGCCGGATCGGCGCCGCTCAGGTCGGCACCGCGCCCCAGGTTCGCACGTTGCCGGTGTCGATGTGCAGGAAGTCGGACTTCGGATAGTAGCCGACGCCGCCCAGGCCCAGCGCCACCGCCGCATCGCGCAGGCGGCCGGTGTCGAAGCCGACCAGGCGCACGTCGATGGCGCGACCGTCCATGTGCAGGCTACGTTTTGCCACCCCACCGCCGCCGGTCTTGCGCAGCATCGCGTTGGTGGCCGGCGAGCGGTAGGCGGAGATGATCTCGAAGGTTTCGCCGCCGCAAGTTAAGCTGAGGGCATGGAGGATGTCGAACAATCGGGGATCCATTTTCGTCATCTCGCC
>JBFGUQ010000424.1:0-2534 GCA_041565515.1 Rhodocyclaceae bacterium
ACCCGGTGGTGCTCAAGCGCGGCTTCACGGCGCCGCCGGTCGCCGCCCCGGCGCAATAAGGACGAAGACGACCCAGCCATGACCAAGCCCAACGACAGCGCGTCAACAGCCGCCTCCCCGCAGCCGTCCGGCACGGTCCGCATCGCTGCCATCCAGACCGTTTCCGGCCCCGACGTCGAGGCCAATCTCGAGGTCGCGGGCCGGCTCGTCGCCGAGGCGGCGGCGGCCGGCGCGCGCCTGGTGGCGCTGCCCGAGTACTTCCCGCTGATGACCGCGGACGAAACCGCGAAGGTCCGCATCCGTGAAGCGGAGGGCGCTGGCCCGCTGCAGGACTTCCTGCGCGAGACGGCTCGGCGCAACGGGGTGTGGCTGATCGGCGGTACCATCCCGCTCGTGGCCGAAGCCGACGACAAGGTGCGCAACACCACGCTGGTCTTCGATGACCGCGGCGAGGCGGTGGCGCGCTACGACAAGGTTCATCTGTTCGGTTTCCGCCGCGGCGAGGAGAGCTACGACGAGGCCGCCACCATCGAGCCCGGCGGCACCGTGGTGAGCTTCTATTCCCCGGCGGGGCGTACCGGCCTGTCGGTGTGTTACGACCTGCGCTTTCCCGAGCTCTTCCGTTCCATGGGGGCGGTCAATCTGGTCGTCCTGCCGGCCGCCTTCACCTACACGACGGGCCGTGCGCACTGGGAGATACTGCTGCGAGCGCGTGCGATCGAGAACCAGTGCTACGTGATGGCGCCGGCGCAGGGCGGTCGCCATCCTCATGGCCGCGTCACTTGGGGCCACACGATGATCGTCGATCCGTGGGGCGAAGTGCTCGCCTGCCGTGAAGAGGGGCCGGGTGTCGTCGTCGCCGACGTCGATCCGGCGCGTATCGACAGCGTGCGCGAGAGCCTGCCGGCGCTGCGTCACCGCTGCCTGTCGTGATGGGCCGGGCAGCCACGGCCGTTTCCGCCCGTCCGACGATCGTTTTCACTTCTGCCGGGTCCAACCCGGCAATGCCTATTCTGGAATCCCGATGAGCAAGACTCTGAGCCCGATGAAGGTCGCCGACCGCTACCTGCTGAACCCCTACGATCTTGGCAAGGCCGAACTCGAGAAGGTGTTCGGCAAGCTGATGAAGCACCGGCTGGACTACGCGGATCTCTACTTCCAGTACCAGCGCTCGGAGGCCTGGAGCCTGGAGGAGGGTATCGTCAAGTCGGGCAGCTTCGACATCGAGCAGGGCGTGGGCGTGCGCGCCATCAGCGGCGAGAAGACCGCCTTCGCCTATTCGGACGACATCTCGCTCGATGCCCTCGTCAGTGCGGCGACGGCAACGCGGGCGATCGCCGATGCCGGCGGGCGCAACAAGGTCGCGATCGAGAAGAGGAAGCAGGGGCTCAAGCTCTACCGCGCCGACGACCCGCTCGACTCGCTCGACGACACGGCCAAGGTCGAGCTGCTCGAGCGCCTGGAAGGCCTCGCCCGCGCGGAAGATCCGCGCGTGAGCCAGGTCATGGCCCATATCGCCGGCTCGTGGGAGGTGGTGATGGTGGCGCGCAGCGACGGCCACATGGCGGCCGACGTACGCCCGCTGGTGCGGGTGTCGATCACCGTCATCATGGAAGACAACGGTCGCCGCGAGCAGGGCAGCGCCGGCGGCGGCGGGCGCTACGACTACGGCTACTTCAGCGACGAGCGCCTGCTCGAATACGCCCGCGCCGCGGTGCACCAGGCGCGCGTCAATCTCGGCGCCGACCCGGCGCCCGCAGGCACCATGCCGGTGGTGCTGGGCTCGGGCTGGCCGGGCATCCTGCTGCACGAGGCGATCGGCCACGGCCTCGAGGGCGACTTCAACCGCAAGGGCAGTTCGGCCTTTTCCGGTCGCATGGGCCAGCAGGTGGCGTCGAAGGGCGTCACGGTGGTCGACGACGGCACGATCCCGGACCGCCGCGGCTCGCTGAGCATCGACGACGAGGGCAACCCGACCGAGCGCACGGTGCTGATCGAGGACGGCATCCTCACCGGCTACATGCAGGACATGATGAACGCCCGCCTGATGGGCATGGCGCCCACCGGCAACGGCCGGCGCGAGTCCTTCGCCCACCTGCCCATGCCGCGCATGACCAACACCTACATGCTCAACGGCGACAAGGACCCGCAGGAAATCATCAAGTCGGTGAAGAAGGGTTTGTACGCGGTGAACTTCGGTGGCGGCCAGGTGGACATCACATCGGGCAAGTTCGTGTTTTCCACCGCCGAGGCCTACCTGATCGAGAACGGCAAGGTCACCCGCCCGGTGAAGGGGGCGACCCTGATCGGCAACGGCCCCGATGCCCTGACCCAAGTGCGCATGATCGGCAACGACATGGCGCTCGACCCGGGCGTGGGCACCTGCGGCAAGGAAGGCCAGAGCGTGCCGGTGGGCGTCGGCCAGCCGACGCTGCGCATCGACGGCCTGACGGTCGGCGGCACGGCCTGAGGCAAGGCGCATGCCGGCCGCGCTGCGTGCCTGCGCCGTGACGCTGCTGGCGCTCGCCGCGCTG
>JBFGUQ010000425.1:0-2526 GCA_041565515.1 Rhodocyclaceae bacterium
GGCACGCGGAAGCGGAAACCGTTCGCGGCGATGGTCGCCGACTCCATGTCCAGCGCGATGGCGCGGCTCTGGCTGAAGCGGCGCTCGGGCGTGGTCGGGACGTGGTGCGAGGGCAGCAGTTCCCAGTTGCGGTTGTCGGTGCTGGCGACCGTGCCGGTGCGCATCAGGCGCTTGAGCTCATAGCCCTTGAGCTGGGTGATCTCCGCCACGGCCGCCTCTAGCGCCACCTGGACTTCGGCCAGTGGCGGGATGGGAACCCACTGCGGCAGGTCCTCGTCGAGCACGTGATCTTCGCGCACGTAGCCGTGAGCCAGCACGTAGTCGCCCAGGTGCTGCGTGTTGCGCAGGCCGGCACAGTGACCGAGCATGATCCAGGCGTGGGGGCGCAGCACCGCGATGTGGTCGGTGATGGTCTTTGCGTTGGCCGGGCCGACGCCGATATTGACCATGGTGATGCCGGCGCGGTCGCCGCGCACCAGGTGGTAGGCGGGCATCTGCGGCAGGCGCGGCGGCGCCGTGCCCTGCTCGCCCGCAGGCAACTCGGGCCGCCCGGCGCGATGGGTCACGACATTGCCCGGTTCGATGAAGTCGGTGTAGTCGTGCGCGCCGCTGCCGTCGGCCATGAGTTCGCGGCCGAGCTTGATGAACTCGTCGATATAGAACTGGTAGTTGGTGAACAGCACGAAATTCTGGAAATGCTCGGCCGCCGTGCCGGTGTAGTGGCGCAGCCGGCGCAGCGAATAATCCACCCGCGGCGCGGTGAACAGCGCCAGCGGATGCCGGATCGCGCCATCCGGGCCAGGCTGGGGTTCGAAGGTGCCGTTGGCGATGCCGTCGTCCATGGCGCCGAGGTCCGGGAAATCGAACCGGTCGCGCATCAGGTGGCGCCGCTCCGGGCTGAGGTTGCCTTCGAAGTGGTCGTGGTCGGCAACGGAGAAGTGCACCGGGATGGGCTGGGTGCCGATTCCGACCTCGAGCGAGACGTGATGGTTCTTCAACAGCAGGCGGAACTGCTCGTGGTAGTAGTCGGAGAACAGGTCGGGCCGGGTCAGCGTGGTCTCGTAGGTGCCGGGGCCGGCGACGAAGCCGTAGCTCAGGCGCGAGTCGGCGCGCGCCACCGTATCGGTCCGTATGCTCACGACCGGGTAACAGGCCCGGATGCGTCCGCCGACGTCCTCGCCCGCGACGAAGCGGCGCAGCGACTCGCGCAGATAGGCCACGCTGTCGTCGTAGATGGCCTGGACGCGGGCCAGGGCGGCGGCAGGGTCGTCGAAACGCGCGGGAGCGACAAAGATGGATTCTGTGTTCATGGCGCCTTTCGTCGTGCTCGGCTCGAGCATCATGATGATGGGGCACGGCCTATGTTACACGCGCGGATTTCCGCGATGTGAATCCAGCCGCATGGCGCCCGGGCGCGGGCAATCGTCGGGCGGGCCTATGCGCCACCGCCACGCTGCCTGCCGCGACCGTCGAGCCGCCACAGCCGCGCCGCGGTGATGAATACCCACAGCGACAGGGATCCGGAGGCAAGGCGTTCGTACAGCCCGGTGGCGCTGCGCGTTGCCTCGCCTGCCGACATCAGGGCAAGGAAGAGCAGGCCGGCGCAACCCGACGCCAGCGAAAAGGACCACAGCGGCCGCAGGCCCCGGATTCGGCGGAACAGCGGGGCAGCGAGGAGGGTCGCGGCGATCAGGGCGAGGAATGCGATCGTTGCCGACAGGCCGTGCAGCCGTTGCGCGAGAACCTCCGGTGCCGCGCAGCCGGGCTCGCAGGCGAAGACGCCGGCGCCGATCCGTCCCATGCCGTTGAGAACGATGAGCAGGCTGGTGAGCAGGGCCGACAGCGGGCGCGCGCCGAGGCCGATCAGGCTCAGGTGGAAGGCCAGCGCAAAGGCGATGTGCATGAGGCCGGTCGCGACGAAGCCGGCATAGCGCATCAGCGAAGCGGTGGAACTGCCGCGCTCCCCGAGTTCGCTGATGTACTGGCCGACATGGTCGAAGCCCGGGCGCAACTCACCGGCGAGGGCGATGACTGCTGCCCACAGCAGGGGGGCGACGAGGCCGCACAGCAGGCCGGCGCGAATCATCGCTGCCGCCGTGGGCCGGAGGCGCCATGCCCGGCGAATGCGCGGCGCCCGGCAGTGGCGATGGCGATGGCAATGGCAATGGCGCATCTGGGCATAGGGTCGGATTCCCCGGGAAGATCGCGGCCGGGCGGCCGGCTTGCCCTGTCCAGTCTAGCGCCAGGCGGCCCTCGCTGCCGGGCTCGAAAGGGGTGTTGCAGCGCATTCAAGCCTTCGCGTGACGCGGGTCAGGCACTACACTTTGGTGTCGATCAGCCACGATACGGACGAGCGCGACCGCCATGACACCAGACGACTTCAGTACTGCAGACGAGAGGACGGCCTACTACAGCCGGCAGTTCAACGCCCGCGCGGCCGTTCCCGAGCATCAGGAGATCTTCGCCCGCTGGGCGCACGACTCCGCGCAGGTCCGGCGCGCCCAGGCCGGCCTGCTCGACCTGGCC
>JBFGUQ010000426.1:0-2503 GCA_041565515.1 Rhodocyclaceae bacterium
CCCTGCAGGCCGATCGTGCCCACCGCGACACCCGTCGAGACGTAACCGACCACCAGCAGCACCAGGTAGGCGGCGATGGTGGTCAGTGCCAGGGGCGCGCCGATCACGGTGATCATGACGATCAGCGCCGCGACCGGAATGCACACGAGCGCGATGAAGCCGATCAACAAGGCCAACGGCCAGCGCCTGCCTACCGTTGCGCCGACGCGCTCGAATACGCCAGGCAGCGCTGCCGACAGTATCGCGGCAAACACCAGCAGGCCAACCGACCACACCAGGCCGGCACCACGGCCGATGCCCTCGTGCACATCGGCGGGCAGCGACCGGTCGGTGAGCGGCCCGATGCGCTCGATGCCGCCGTCGATGCGGGCGGCCGGATCACGTCGCAGTTCCTCGCGGCTGGCGTAGCGCAGCCGGCCGCCGATGTGCGCATTTGGACCCAGTTCGATCGAACCGCTGCCGGCCTCGACGTTGCCGCCCACCGGGCCATCGATATAGACCGATCCGCCGCCGGCCTGCAAGTAGCCGGCAATGGCACCGACGACCCGCACCTCGCCGGCGCCGATGCTGACATTGCCACCGATCCTCGCCTCGCGGCCGATCTCCACCGTGCCGCCTGCCAGGCGCGCGTTGCGGGCGACCGCCCCCGCCACCAGCACGCGACCGCCCGCCACATAGGCGCCCTGCCCGACCGCCGCGCCCAGACGGACGTTGCCACCGGCGACGACGGCATCGCCCTCGACCGCGGCCTCCACGCGGATGCTGCCGCCGGCCGCGATGAGGTCGCCGCCGACCGGGCTGCCTACCGAGACCGAGTCGCCCGAGGCGAATCGATCCTGCCCGAGCGCGAACCCGGCGCTGTCGTCGCCGCCCGGTTCATGCTGTGCCATCGCGGGCGTAGCCGCGGCGAGCAGCAGCGCGCATGCCAGCGGGACGAGTCGTTCATGGATCACGTGCATGACAATATGCCCTCGGTTACGAACACGATTGGCGCAGGGCCCTCACATCGCTGCCAACACGCCATCGAGTTCGGGGAGCGCTTCGCGAAGGGCCTGGAGCGAAACCGCCGCCCCACCGACCGTGACGACACGAATGCCCCCGCCATCGCGCACGATCAGCGCATAGGGCTCGCGCTGCGCCCAGCACCAGGCCCGTCCCCGATCCAGATCCGTTTGCAGCACCCGGCGCTCGATGCACAGCAGCGCGACGTCCCCCAGCGCGAGCGGCGCGCCGATCTCGAGCACCTCGGTACCTGCCGGGCGCTCAGGCATGAGGGCGCGCCGGGTGCCGCCATGCCCGGATCGACGCCGGCGACAGCGCGAAGCCGACGATCAGCGCCACGAACTGCAGGGGAATCAGCAGCAGCCGGCCTTGCGCCCGGAACTCGAACACCGCATCGATGAAATCCGGTTCGACCTGCACGTCGGCGCGACGCATCCGCCGCGCCATCAGCTGCAGCGGCCCCAGAAACGCCCACAGTCGGCCGGTGTCCGCCGGATCACCCAGGCCCAGCCGCATCCGCAACTGGAGTCGATGCAGGTGAGCCGCAGCGAGCAGATCCCTGGCCAGTCGAAAGACCCGCTTGCGAAACGCCGCCTGTCGCAGCGCGGCGGGAAGATCGAAGCGGCCACCGCGCTCTCGGGGCTTCGCTGCCGCCCCGCTCCTTGCCGCCCGGCTCTCAGTGCCCGGGCCGCTGGCCCCGTGGGGAAGCCGGATGCGGAACCTCACCAGGCCGAACAGCCAGCGCAGGGTGATCCGGGCGCCGAACGCCTCGATGCCTTCGACCCGGAACACCACCTGCAGGGGCACGGCGAGCAGGAGCGCAAGCAGACATGCGATCACGAGCAGCGTTGCTGTCACTGCTGCGCCCCTAACCGGCCTTGGTCGATCTCGTCTCCGCGTACTTGCCGGCGACGTCGGCGATCTTGTCGACCAGCGAAGCAGCATTGCCTTTCACGGTTTCGACCCGCACGCCATGCTCGTCGATGACGATGAGGGCGACCGGCTTGACGCCGCCCCCGGCACCCGTGCCGCCACCGCTGCCCGCCCCCTTCTTCGGGTCCGTGCCTTCGCCCGCGCCGACGCAAAAGCCGAAGCCGACGCTGATCAGGGGGATCAGCGTCTTGCCTTCGACCTTGATCGGCTCGCCGACGACGGTCTTGGTGTTGAGCATGCGCTCGATCTCGCCGATCGCCTTGCCGAACAAGTTCTCGATATCGTTCATGATGGGCTCCAGTGATCAAGTCATCGCCCCGCCGCGGCAATGCAGTGCGGGCAAGGTGCGGCGGGTCCGGTAGGAAACATCCTTGCAGACACCCGAATCTTAGACCCCCCGCTCCGTTGCGCAATTGCCACGGGGGTCGACCAGTCATCCACGCCTGACGAACAGCGATCGCCGCTTTGTAGTAAGCTTCCGCCCTTTTTCGCCAATCCGGCGTCGGTTTCCGCTATGGCGCAAGGCTTGCCGCGATCGCGGTTCAATAGCTCCAGGCTGGTTCGTGCG
>JBFGUQ010000427.1:0-2442 GCA_041565515.1 Rhodocyclaceae bacterium
ATCAGCGGCAGCGTGCTGTTCGCGCTCAATTCCGACGAGCTGCAGCCCGAGGGCCGGCAGCTCCTCGAGAGCCTGGCGCCGCCGCTGGCGGCCTACCTGGGCGCCCGCGACGAAATGCTGATGGTGAGCGGCTTCACCGACAACAGCCCGGTGCGGGAAAGCAACCGGCGCTATGCCGACAACTGGGCGCTGTCGGCCGAGCGCGCCCTGACCGTCACCCGCGCCCTGATCGACGAAGGCATTCCGTCCTCGTCGATCTTCGCGGCGGCATTCGGGCCCGAGCAGCCGGTGGCGTCCAATGCCGACGCCGAGGGCCGGTCCCGCAACAGGCGGGTGGAGATGGCGCCGGTGCCGAAGTCGGCCAAGGCGAGCGCGGCGCCCCATGGGTGAATTCCGCCCATCCGCGACCGAAGTCGTGGACGCGCCGCCGGGCACCGATCCAGCCGCGCTGATCGAAGCCATGCGGGTGCGCGGCGCGGAGCGCTTCGACCCCGTCGGCTTCCGTTTCATCGAGGCCCTGGCGCGCCGGGCCGCGGCCCATCGGAACGAGGCCCGGCGCGTTCTCGAGCGCAGGCTGGCCGAGTTGCTGGCCGATTACGGCGAGCGCTTCGATCGCGCCGAGCGCGAGGCCCGGGACACGGTCGCCAGCGCGACGAGGCGATTTCCGCAGGCGGTGGCTGCGATGCGACAAGGCCTCGAGGCCGGCGACTTCGGCGCCTTGCAGCGGCTGCTCGCCGGCCTCGAAGCACAGGGCGGCGCGCCCCTGGCCGAGCTCCTCGCCCACATCCAGCGCCGCACAGCCACCGCGCCGACCAGCGCCCCGGGCCTTGCCACCGGGGCCGGCGCCCAGGCGCAGGGCGAGCTCAAGTCCCTGCGGTATTTCCGCCGCACCCTGTCGAAGCTCAGCGTCGACCGGCAGCTGTCCCGCGCCCTCGCCCAAGCCCCCGAGAACGCCGGCCCGCTCAATTCGCATTTCCTCGTGCTGCAGTCGCTGACGCTGATGCGGGACACAGCGCCGTCATACCTCGAGCAGTTCATGTCGTATGTCGATGCCCTGCTGTGGCTGGATCAGGCGGACAACAGCGGCAAGCCGACGCAGAAGAACGCGGCGCGAAGCGAACGCGACAAGAAGCGGAAATCGGGCCGCCGCAAAGGCGACTGATGGCGCGTCCGGCCATCGGCCGCCGCGCGCAGCATGTCCGGACGCGCCGCGGATAGAGGCGGATCGGCAGTTCATCGGGACACGACGCCGTGATGCGCGACTGCCCGGCGTCATCGCATTCGTCTTGCAACTCCACCGCGACTCACTAGGCTGAAGGGATAAGCGGAGAACGGCGGGAGGGAGAAAATGGGCCTGAAGGTCTACGTGTCATCCACCTTCGAGGATCTCAAGGAGTATCGGCGGCGCGTATACGACCAGTTGCGCGCGTTGCGCCATGACGTGATTGCCATGGAGGACTACGTCGCGGCCGACGAGCGGCCTCTCGACCGATGCCTGAGGGACGTGCGCGAATCCGATCTGTATGTCGGCCTGTTTGCCTGGAGATACGGCTACGTGCCTCGGACCGGCAATCCAAAACGCAAGTCGGTGACAGAACTCGAGTACCTCGAAGCAAAGAAACACAAGAAGCCACGCCTGATCTTCCTCTCGGGCGACAGGGCTCCATGGCCGCCCGACCAGATGGACTCCGCGACCGGCGAGAACGAGGGCGGCAAGAAGATCGTCGCCTTGCGCAAGACCCTGCGCGAGAAAGGCTTGATTTCGACCTTCGATACGCCGGAGGCGCTTGCGACCAAGGTCGTCACGGCGCTCTACAGTTGGCAGGCCGAGGCTTCCCGAGCCCAATCGGAACGCGGTCAGGGGAGCATCGAGGAGGCCCTTTCGGCAGGCGTCCAGGCGGCGGGGCGCAAGACCAACCCCCTGCTATGGGTGCCAGGCTCGCTACTGCGGGTGCGCTTCATCGGCGTGGACGCCGGATTTGCCACCCGCATTCTTCGCCTTGCACAAATCTGGAGTGCCTACGCGAACATCGCCTTCGTCCGCAGTGATGACGAGGCGGCCGAGGTGCGCGTCGCATTCAGCAAGAACGACGGTTCCTGGTCCTACCAGGGAACGCAATGCCTTGCGGTGGGGCCCGCCGAGCCGACCATGAACCTGGGCTGGCTCCAACCTGCCTCGCCGATCGACGACCTGGAATCCCTCGTCCTGCACGAGTTCGGACATGTGCTGGGGCTGGCGCACGAGCACAACAATCCGAGCGGGGAAATCCCCTGGGACAGGAAGGCGGTCACCAAGCATTTCGGCGGCCCGCCCAACTTCTGGGACAAGCAGACGATCGATCACCACATCTATGGCACTTGGGAGGGCGATCGTTTTCCCTTCGTCAAACCATTCGACCCGCTTTCCATCATGGCATATTTCTTTCCAAAGGAAGTTACCGG
>JBFGUQ010000428.1:0-2432 GCA_041565515.1 Rhodocyclaceae bacterium
CCGGGCAAGGACACCCGCGCCTCGCCACAGCGGGCCACCAGCGGGCCGAGCACCAGGATCGAGGCGCGCATGGTCTTGACCATTTCGTAGGGCGCGACCGGGTTGTCCAGGCTGCCGGCATCCAGCGTCACCGTGCTGCCGTCGCGCGCGACCTTCACCCCCATCTGCCCGAGCAGTTCGAGCAGGGTGCCGATGTCCTTGAGCTGGGGGACGTTGGTGAACGTCACCGGCTCGGCGGTCAGCAGGGCGGCGCAAAGGATGGGCAGCGCGGCGTTCTTGGCGCCGGAAATGGCGATTTCGCCGGCGAGGCGGGCACCGCCCTCGATCAGAAGCTTGTCCATGACCGCCTCACATGCCCAGGTCGCCGCGACCTTCTTCCCAGGCCGCCGGGGTGAAGGTCTGCAGCTGCAGGGCATGGATCTCGTTGCCCATCAGCCTGCCGAGCGTGGCATACACCGCCTGGTGCTGACGCACCTTGGACTTGCCCTCGAACTCGGCGCTGACGACGATGCCGGTGAAGTGCACCCCATCGTCGCCCTCGATCGCGACGAAGTCGCATTGCAGGCCCTGCTCAATCAGGCGCTTGATCTCGTTTGCTTCAAACATGAATCACCTTTCACGCCCGCAGCTTGTAGCCCCGGGCGAGCATCGCCAGGGTGATCGCTGCGAGCAACAGAAGACTCAGCCCCACAACGCCCAGCGACAGCCAGGGCGAGGTGTCGGACTGGCCGAAGAAGCCGTAACGGAAGCCATCGATCATGAAGAAGAACGGGTTGAAATGCGACACGTCCTGCCAGATCGGTGGCAACGAGTGGATCGAATAGAACACGCCGGACAGCATCGTCAGCGGCATGATGAGGAAGTTCTGGAACGCGGCGAGCTGGTCGAACTTGTCGGCCCAGATGCCGGCGATCACCCCGAGCGAGCCGAGAATCGCCCCGCCCATCGCCGCGAACGCGAGCACCCACAGCGGGCTCGCCACTGGCAGGTCCACGAAGGGAATCGACACCAGCAGCACGCCGAGGCCGACGAACATCCCGCGCAGCGTCGACGCGATCACGTAGGCAGCGTAGAACTCGCGGTAGGAGATCGGCGGCAGCAGCACGAAGATGATGTTGCCGGTGATCTTGCTCTGTATGAGCGACGACGAACTGTTGGCAAAGGCGTTCTGCAGCACCGACATCATCACCAGGCCGGGCACCAGAAAGCTGGTGTAGGGCACATCGCCGTACACCGTGACGTGGCGATCGAGCACATGCGAGAAGATGAGCAGGAACAACAGCGCATTGATCACCGGCGCCGTCACGGTCTGGAAGGCCACCTTCCAGAATCGCAGGACTTCCTTGTAAAGCAGGGTCCGGAAGCCGGTCAGCGGCGAAGTCTCGAAGGCGGACACCGTCAGCGGCGTCTGCGCGGAAGGGGCGAGCGTGTCGCGCACGGGCGTGGAGTCAGGCACGATTCATCACCTCCACGAAGACCCGCTCCAGGTCGGCTTCGCCGAGCTGCATCTCGATCACGCCCGCGCCGCTCTCGCGCAGGCGCGCGAGCAGCGGCTCGACATCGGCGTAGGCATCGAAGGCGAAGTCCATCCAGCCGCCTTCGGCCGCAAGCCCGCCAATGGCCTGCGCCGCCTCCGGGCGCTCGACGCGGACCCGCAGGCTATGGGTGGCGAATCGTCGCAGCAGGTTGCCGGTGGTGTCGAGCGCGACGACCTTGCCGGCCTTGAGCATGGCGATGCGGCCGCACAGCGTCTCGGCCTCTTCCAGGTAGTGCGTGGTCAGCACGATGGTATGGCCATCGCGATTGAGCTTGCGGATGAACTGCCACAGAGCCTGTCGCAGCTCCACGTCGACGCCGGCGGTGGGCTCGTCGAGGACGATCACCGGCGGCCGGTGCACCAGCGCCTGCGCGACCAGCACCCGCCGCTTCATGCCACCCGAGAGCGTGCGCATGTTCGCGTTGGCCTTGGCGGTGAGATCCAGGCTGGCGAGGATTTCGTCGATCCAGTCGTCGTTGCCGCGGATGCCGAAGTAACCCGACTGGATGCGCAGCAGTTCGCGTACCGAGAAGAAGGGGTCGAACACCAGTTCCTGCGGCACCACGCCGAGCCGGCGACGCGCATTGCGATAATCGGCGACGACATCGCAGCCCATCACCTCGAGGGTGCCGCTGTCGGCGCGCACCAGGCCAGCGAGGGCCGAGATCAGCGTCGTCTTGCCCGCACCGTTGGGCCCGAGCAGGCCGAAGAATTCGCCCTGCCCGATCTCGAGGTCGACGCCGCCCAGGGCCTTGAGCGCCCCGTAGTTCTTGGTGACGGCCTCGATTCGAATCGCCGGGACACTCATCAGCGCGACACCCCGGCGTCGGCCAGCAGCGCATCGATGCCGTACAGGGTAGCCAGGCGGCCCAGCCCCGGCGGCAGGGTGCGGACG
>JBFGUQ010000429.1:0-2414 GCA_041565515.1 Rhodocyclaceae bacterium
GGCTCCGAGGCGAACAACCTGTTCCTGAAGGGCGCTGCGGCAACGATGCGGGCGGGGCTGGTCGCGGTGAGCGCGATCGAGCACCCTTGCGTGCGCGAGCCGGCGAGGCAATTGCGTCGCGCCGGCTGGGCGATGCGCGAGATCGCCGTCGATGGCGAGGGCCGCATCGATGGCGAGGACTGGCGGGCGACGCTCGAGGCGCGCCCGGCACTGGTCGCGGTGATGCTTGCCAACAACGAGACCGGCGTGATCCAGGACGTCGCCGCGCTGGCGCGACAGGCGAGGGCTGCGGGTGCCTGGTTCCACACCGACGCGGTCCAGGCGGTGGGGAAGGTCGCTGTCGATTTTCGCGCCCTGGGCGTGAGCGCGCTTACGATCTCGGCGCACAAGCTCGGCGGTCCGCTCGGTGCGGGCGCGCTGGTCGTAGACAAGCGGGTCGAACTCGCGCCGCTGATCGCGGGTGGAGGCCAGGAGCGTGGCCTGCGCTCCGGAACGGAGAACGTCGCGGCGATCGTCGGTTTCGGGGTGGCCTGCGAGCTGGCGGGGGCACGGCGCGAGAGCGAGGCCTTGCGCCTCGCCGCCCTGCGCGACCGCATCGAGAGCGGCCTGAAGCTGCAAGGTGTGCGCATCTTTGCTGCGGGCGCGCCCCGGCTGCCGAACACGAGCTTCTTCGCCGTCGAAGGCATCGACGGCGAAACCCTGGTGGGCAAGCTCGATCGTGCCGGCTTCGCGTGCGCCAGCGGTTCGGCCTGCTCGAGCGCGAATCCCGAGCCTTCGCACACGCTGCTGGCGATGGGGGTAGCGCCCGAGGTCGCACGCGGCGCGATCCGGGTGAGCCTGGGGCGTGACTCGCGCGAGGAGGACGTCGAGCGTTTCGTCGCCACCTTCGCGCGAATCGTGACTGAATTGAAGAAAACTGCCGCAATCGCTGTCTGATGTTTCGGACGGGGCGCTGCGGCCCAATGGACTAACGATGACTCCTCGGAGAGATGCAATGCTGAAGTTCCCGATCTACCTCGATTACTCGGCGACGACGCCGGTCGACCCGCGGGTGGCGGAAAAGATGATTCCCTGGCTGACCGAACAGTTCGGCAACCCGGCGAGCCGCTCGCATGCGTTCGGCTGGGATGCCGAGAAGGCGGTCGAGGAAGCCCGGGGGCAGGTCGCTGCGCTGGTCAACGCGGATCCGAAGGAAATCATCTGGACTTCGGGTGCGACCGAGTCGAACAACCTTGCGATCAAGGGAGCGGCGCACTTCTACAAGGGCAAGGGCAAGCACGTCATCACGCTCAAGACCGAGCACAAGGCCGTGCTCGACACGGTGCGCGAACTCGAGCGCGAGGGTTTCGAAGCGACCTACCTCGACGTTCAGGAAAACGGCCTCGTCGACCTCGATGTCTTCAAGGCGGCGCTGCGCCCCGACACCATCGTGGTGTCGGTGATGTTCGTGAACAACGAGATCGGCGTGGTGCAGCCGATCGCCGAACTGGGCGAGATCTGCCGCGAGAAGGGCATCGTCTTCCACGTCGATGCGGCCCAGGCCACCGGCAAGGTCGAAGTCGACCTGGACAGGCTCAAGGTCGACCTGATGAGCTTCTCGGCACACAAGACCTACGGGCCGAAGGGTGTCGGCGCGCTGTACGTGCGCCGCAAGCCGCGCGTGCGCCTCGAGGCGCAGATGCATGGCGGCGGCCACGAGCGCGGCCTGCGCTCGGGTACCCTCGCGCCGCACCAGATCGTCGGCATGGGCGAGGCCTTCCGCATCGCCCGCGAGGAAATGGCGAGCGAGAACGAGCGTGTCCGCGCCCTGCGCGACAAGCTGCTGGCGGGACTGACCGATATCGAGGCAACCTATGTGAACGGCGATCTCGAACATCGCGTGCCGCACAACCTGAACATCTCCTTCGCCTATGTCGAGGGCGAGTCGCTGATCATGGCGATCAAGGATATCGCGGTGTCCTCGGGCTCGGCCTGTACCTCGGCGAGCCTGGAGCCGTCCTACGTGCTTCGCGCGCTGGGACGCAACGACGAACTCGCGCACAGTTCGATCCGCTTCACCATCGGCCGCTTCACCACCGAGGAAGAGATCGACTACACCATCGACCTGCTGCACAAGAAGATCGGCAAGCTGCGCGAACTCTCGCCGCTCTGGGAAATGGTGAATGAAGGCATCGATCTGGATACCGTGCAGTGGGCTGCCCACTGATCCCGGACTACTGACACAACGACTGCAGGAGAAACAAGATGGCATATAGCGAAAAGGTCCTCGACCACTACGAAAACCCCCGCAACGTCGGCTCTTTCGGCAAGGAAGAGGAAGGCGTGGCAACCGGCATGGTCGGCGCGCCGGCCTGTGGCGACGTGATGAAGCTGCAGATCAAGGTGGGCAAGGACGGCGTGATCGAAGACGCGAA
>JBFGUQ010000430.1:0-2414 GCA_041565515.1 Rhodocyclaceae bacterium
CTTGCCGTCCAGCACCTTGCCGGCGGCGCGGAAGTGGCCGATGTTGGTCATGCACGAGCCGATGAAGACCTCGTCGATCTTGTTGCCGGCGACTTCGGACAGGGTCTTGACGTCGTCCGGGTCGTTCGGGCAGGCAACCAGCGGCTCCTTGATTTCGGCCAGGTCGATGTCGATCACCGCGGCGTACTCGGCATCGGCATCGGCGCTGAGCAGTTCGCCACTGGCGATCCACTCTTCCATCGCCTTGATGCGACGCTTCAGGGTGCGGGCATCCTGGTAGCCGTTGGCGATCATCCACTTCATCAGCGTGATGTTCGAGTTCATGTACTCGACGATCGGCGCCTTGTTCAGATGGACCGTACAACCCGCGGCGGAGCGTTCGGCGGAGGCGTCGGAAAGCTCGAACGCCTGCTCGACCTTCAGGTCCGGCAAGCCTTCGATTTCGAGCACGCGGCCGGAGAACACGTTCTTCTTGCCCTTCTTCTCGACCGTCAGCAGGCCCTGCTTGATCGCGTACAAGGGGATTGCATTGACCAGGTCACGCAGGGTGACGCCGGGCTGCATCTCGCCCTTGAAGCGCACCAGCACCGACTCGGGCATGTCCAGCGGCATCACGCCGGTGGCCGCGGCGAACGCGACCAGGCCCGAACCGGCCGGGAAGGAGATGCCGATGGGGAAGCGCGTGTGGCTGTCGCCGCCGGTGCCGACGGTGTCGGGCAGCAGCAGGCGGTTGAGCCAGGAGTGGATCACGCCGTCGCCCGGACGCAGCGAAACGCCGCCGCGGGTGCTGATGAAGCTCGGCAGCTCGCGGTGGGTCTTGACGTCGACCAGCTTCGGGTAGGCCGCCGTATGGCAGAAGGACTGCATCACCAGGTCGGCGGAGAAGCCGAGGCAGGCCAGGTCCTTGAGCTCGTCTCGGGTCATCGGGCCGGTGGTGTCCTGCGAGCCCACGGTCGTCATCTTCGGTTCGCAGTAGGTGCCCGGACGGATGCCCTTGCCTTCCGGCAGGCCGCAGGCACGGCCGACCATTTTCTGCGCCAGCGAGAAGCCCTTGCCGCTGTCTGCCGGGTCCTGCGGCAGGCGGAACAGCTTGGATGCCGGCAGGCCGAGCGCCTCGCGCGCCTTGGTGGTGAGGCCGCGACCGATGATCAGCGGGATGCGGCCGCCGGCGCGCACCTCGTCCAGGATCACGGCGGTCTTGAGCTGGGATTCGGCAATCACCTTGCCGTTCTTCAGCGCGGTGACCTTGGCGGTGGCCGAGTCGACCTTGAGCTCGATCTCGTCGCCCATCTCCATCTCGCCGCAGTCGATCTCGATCGGCAGCGCGCCGGCATCTTCCATGGTGTTGAAGAAGATCGGGGCGATCTTGGAGCCCAGGCACACGCCACCGAAACGCTTGTTCGGCACGAACGGGATGTCCTCGCCGGTGAACCACAGCACCGAGTTGGTGGCGGACTTGCGCGAGGAGCCGGTGCCGACGACGTCACCGACGTAGGCGACGAGGTTGCCCTTGGCCCGCAGGTCCTCGATGAACTTGATCGGGCCACGCACGCCGTCTTCTTCCGGCGTGATGCCGGGGCGCGGGTTCTTCAGCATCGCCAGCGCGTGCAGCGGGATGTCGGGACGCGACCAGGCGTCCGGTGCCGGCGAGAGGTCGTCGGTATTCGTTTCGCCGGTGACCTTGAACACCGTGATCTTCTGCGAAGCGGGCACTTCCGGCCGGCTGGTGAACCACTCGGCGTCGGCCCAGGACTGCATCACGTCCTTCGCATTGGCGCTGCCCTTGGCGGCCAGTTCCTTGACGTCGTGGAAGTAGTCGAACATCAGCAGGGTCTTCTTCAGCCCCTCGGCTGCGACCTTGCCGACCTCGCCGTCGTCGAGCACGTCGATCATCGGCTTGATGTTGAAGCCGCCCAGCATGGTGCCGAGCAGCTCGGTGGCCTTCACCCGCGAGATCAGCGCACAGGTCTCCTCGCCCTTGGCCAGCGCGGCGAGGAATGCGGCCTTGACCTTGGCGGCATCGTCGACGCCGGCGGGAACGCGGTAGGTGAGCAACTCGACGAGGAAGTCTTCCTCGCCGGCGGGCGGATTCTTCAGCAGCTCGACCAGGTCGGTGGTCTGCTGCGTGTCGAGGGGCAGCGGCGGGATTCCGAGGGCGGCACGCTCGGCAACATGGGCACGGTAGGCTTCAAGCACGGCGACTCCTTGCGTATTCGTTGCGGTGACAAAGGCTCCGGCGGGGGTCGCCCGTCCGGTTCGAGTCGAATTATATGTCTTTTATAAGACTTGCGGTGCAGTGCAACACAAATCGACAGGATTCAGGACTTCGACGGACCGATTCTACTCTCGCCGGCGCGCACGCGGCATGCCATTCGCCATGGGGCCGGGAACGTCGGGCACGCCGCGGGGTCGCA
>JBFGUQ010000431.1:0-2388 GCA_041565515.1 Rhodocyclaceae bacterium
ACGACCTTCGACGGCTACCCGATGGCCAAGCGGGGCGATGGTGACCTCGCCCTGACGATTGCCTGCCTGGCCTCGGTCGTGGGCGGTCTGATCGGGACGGCCTTCCTGCTGGCACTGGCGCCGCCGCTGGCGGTGGTGGCCCTCAACTTCGGCCCGGTCGAGTATTTCTGGCTGGCGATCTTCGGGCTTACCCTGATCGCCTCGCTCAGCGAGGGCAGCCTGCTCAAGTCCCTGATGGGCGGGTGCATCGGCCTGCTGCTGTCGATGGTCGGCGTCGCCGAGGTCGGCGGCGACGTCCGCTTCACCGGTGGCTCGCAGACGCTGCTCGGCGGCATCGACGTGGTCTCGGCGCTGATCGGTCTGTACTGCGTGCCGGTGCTGATCGAGCTCGTGGCCTCGCCCGACCCGCACATGCGCCTCGGCCAGGGCGTCTCGGGCTTTCGTCTCGCGGAGGGCCTGCGCCACTGCTGGAGTTCCAAGTTCAACCTGATCCGCAGCTCGGTGATCGGTACCGTGGTCGGCATCCTGCCGGGCGCAGGCGGGTCGATCGCGTCGCTGGTGTCCTATGCCGAGGCGCGGCGCACCTCGAAGCGGCAGGAGAACTTCGGCAAGGGCGAACCCGATGGCGTGATCGCCACCGAGGCAGCGAACAATGCCACGGTAGGCGGCGGCTTCATCCCCACGCTGGTGCTCGGCATTCCGGGTACGCCCCCCGATGCGGTGATCCTCGGCGCGCTGCTGGTCCAGGGCGTGCGTGTCGGCCCGCAGTTGTTCGGCGAGCAGAGCGAGATCGTCTACACCTTCATCTACGGCCTCTTCATCGCCACCGTGCTGATGCTCCCGGTAGGCCTGTTCGTCGGGCGCTACGCCTTCCGTTCGCTGGTGCGGATCCCCAAGGCCTTGCTGGCACCGTCGGTCGCCTTCCTCACCATCCTCGGCAGCTACGCGGTGCACAACAACGCCCACGAGGTGCTGCAGATGGTCTTGCTGGGTGGTTTCGCCTGGGTGATGGCGGGCTTCGGCTTCTCGGCGTCGCCGATCGTGCTCGGGCTCATTCTCGGCAGCATCGCCGAGGGCGGCTTCGTCCAGGGCTACCTGATCGGCTCGGCCAAGGGTGATGTCGTGGCCGAGTTCTTCGCCCGGCCGATCTCCATCGGCATCATCGTCTTCATCCTCGTCGGCCTGCTCTACCCGCTGATGACCAGTCGTTCCAACAAGAAGGAGTTGAGCAATGAATCCGCTTGAGCAACGCGTGGTGGACATGCGCGGCGTGATCGCATCCGTCGGCGTGTTTGTCGTCGGCGTGCTGGTGATCATGGCTTCCAGTGAGTTCGACGCCCTCGGTGCCGTCTTTCCGCGGGCGATCGCCACGCTGATGATGGTCCTGGCCGTCTGCTACGTCTTCTTCGCGCTGCGCAGGCCGTCCCGGGGGGTGCAGATCCCGGCCGGCTCGCAGTGGCGGCGGGTCGCGATGTTCGGCGTGATGCTGGCCTGGGCGCTGTTGCTCGAGCCGCTCGGCTTCCTCGCGACCAGCCTGCTCTGCTACGGCGCCGCGCTCCTCATCTCCAACTACGACCGCTGGACGCCGCGCATGGCCTTGCTCTACTGCGGCTCGGGGGCGGTCATCCTGGTCGGTCTGTTCCTGCTGTTCCGTCTCGTCCTCCAGGTCCCGCTGCCGAGCGGGATCCTGATCTGAGTTTGCAGTTAATCCGGTAAGGGAGAAGAAATGAGCAAGATCGTGATTTCGGAGTTCATGGACGAGAGCGCGGTGGCGGCCCTGCGTGCGCGTTTCGACGTCGTCTACGAGCCCGCCCTGGTGGACCAGCGCGATGCCCTGCTGGCCGCACTGTCCGACGCCGATGCGTTGATCGTGCGCAATCGCACCAGGGTGGATGGCAGCGTCCTGGCTGCCGGCGGCGCGCTCAAGGTGGTGGGCCGTCTCGGCGTCGGCCTGGACAATATCGACGTCGAGGCCTGCCGCGCCCGCACGGTCGAGGTCATCCCCGCCACCGGCGCCAACGCGCTCGCGGTGGCGGAGTACGTGATCGCGACCGCAATGGTCCTGTTGCGCGGCAGCTATCTGTCGAGCACGGAAGTCGCCGCCGGCAAGTGGCCACGCGCCCGCCTGTCGAGTGGCCGCGAGACCGCGGGGAAGACGCTCGGCCTGGTGGGCTTTGGCGGCATCGGCCAGCTCAGCGCACGCCTGGCCGGAGCGCTCGGCATGAACGTGATCGCCCACGACCCGATGATCGCCGCGGATTCGCCCGTGTGGGCAGAAACGGGCGTCGGCTGCCGCAGCCTCGAGGCGTTGCTCGGCGAGGCCGACGTTGTCAGCCTGCATGTGCCGCTCACCGACGGCACGCGTGGCCTCTTCGACGCCGCGCGCAT
>JBFGUQ010000432.1:0-2383 GCA_041565515.1 Rhodocyclaceae bacterium
ATGAGCAAGAAGCGTACTTCGATCGATCTGGGTTCGATGCAGGGTCAGGAAGCAATGCCTGGTAGCGCACGCGACGAAGCCATCTACCGCAATCTGTATGCGGCGATCGTCGAGAACCATCTCGAGCCCGGCACCAAGCTGCCCGAAGACACGCTGTCCGAGGCCTTCGGCGTCAGCCGCACCAGCATTCGCAAGGTGTTGCAGCGCCTGGCCTACGAGCGCCTGGTCGATATCCGCCTCAATCGCGGTGCGACGGTCGCCCAGCCCACGGTGAAGGAAGCGCGTGACGTCTTCGCCGCGCGGCGAATCGTCGAGTGCGGGGTCATTGCCCAGGTCGTCGCCAAGGCGACGCCGGACAAGATCGAGGCATTGCGGGACATCGTGCGGCGCGAGCACGAGGCCGGGGGGCGCGGAGACCGGCGCGAGTCGATCTACCTGTCGGGCGAGTTCCACGTCGAGCTCGCCAGGGTCTCCGAGAACGAGGCGATCACCGACTTCCTCGCCGGCCTGGTGTCGCGCTCCTCGCTGGTGATCGCCACCTACGGCGCACCGATGGCCGGCAGCTGCCGTCATTCGGAGCACGACGACGTCCTCGAACTCATCGCCGCAGGCGATGCCGACGGCGCGCGGGAGTGGATGGACCGCCATCTGCGCGAGATCGAGCGGACCGTCGTGCTGGTCGAGGAGGCGCCCACCGCCATCGACCTGCGAAAGATCCTCGACGACGTGGCCCAGCGCCATCGTCGCGAACGTTGATAAACACGGCGGACCCGGCGATGGCCGGCACAAGACTCGGGAGCAGGAAATGCATATCAGGCTGATCAACCCCAACACCACCGCGAGCATGACCGAAAAGATCGGCGAGGCCGCCAAGCGCGTCGCCACTGCCGGAACGCGGATCTCGGCGACCAACCCGGCGAGCGGGCCGGTGTCGATCGAGAGCCACTACGACGAGGCGATCAGCGCCGTCGGCGTGCTCGAGGAAATCCGCAGCGGCGAGGCCGACGGCGTCGATGCCTACATCGTCGCCTGCTTCGGCGACCCTGGCCTGCTCGCTGCGCGCGAAATCACCGCTGCGCCGGTGATCGGCATCGCCGAGGCCGCCTTTCATGTGGCGACCCTGATCAGCACCCGCTTCTCGGTGGTCACCACGCTGGGCCGCACCTGCATCATCGCCGAGCACCTGCTGCAGAACTACGGCTTCGCCCACCACTGCCGCAAGGTGCGTGCCGCCGAAATCCCGGTGCTGGACCTCGAGGACGGCAGCGGCTGCGCGCTCGACCGCATCATCGACGAGTGCCGTCGCGCCAAGGCCGAGGACGGCATCGGCGCGATCGTGCTCGGCTGCGGCGGGATGGCCGACCTCACCGACGAGATCCGCGAAGCGGTCGGCCTGCCGATCGTCGAGGGCGTGACGGCGGCGGTGAAGCTGGCCGAGTCGCTCGTCGCGCTGCGCCTGGGCACGAGCAAGCACGGCGACCTCGCCTTCCCGCGGCCGAAGCGATTTGCCGGCAGCTTCGAGCACCTGAGCGCCTGACTCCAACCCCCAACCCCCAACCCCAAGGTACCAACCCCGAAGCCTGAACCGAAGCCGCAGCCCGATCGCGGCGATGAAGAAACCCGACTGGCGGCTCGCGGCGAAGAAACCGCAAGCCGGTCCGCAAGAGGAGACAGAAAATGACAAGCAGTAGCGAGACTTTGGCCGTGCCCGGCATCGAACCCGGTGCAGGTAGTGCGGCTCAGCCGCATTCCAAGGCGGCAGGCGAGGAGTCCCTCGCGCCCCAGCAGACCCGTATCATGGGCAAGTGGTCGTATCTGCTCGCCTGGTTCGGCGGCTGCGTATCGATCGGCACCTTCGCCATGGGCTCGAGCATCGTCGGTACCTTGAACCTGCTGCAGGCGACGGTCGCCATCGCGGTGGGCTGCTTCGTCATCGGCATCGCGCTGGCACTGAATGGCGCCGCCGGCTACAAGTACGGCATCCCCTTCGTCGTCCAGGCACGCAGCGCCTTCGGCTTTTCCGGGACGAAGTTCCCCGGGCTGGTCAGGGCCGTGCCGGCGATCGTCTGGTACGGTTTCCAGAGCTGGGTCGGGGCAGGGGCGCTGAACGCGGTGTCGGCCTCGCTGTTCGGCTTCGACAACCTGGTGTTCTGGTCCATCGTCTTCCAGTTCCTGCAGATCGGCCTGTCGGTGCTCGGCTTCCAGGGCATCAAGTGGCTGGAGAACATCGGCAGCGGCTTCATCCTCGTCTCGCTGACCTACATGTTCATCAGCGTCATCGGCAAGTACGGCGACGTCATCACCGAGAAGCTGGTGAACATCGAGGGCACCTGGGGCCTGCCGTTCTGGGGCGCGACCATGCTCTTCCTCGGCATCTACAGCA
>JBFGUQ010000433.1:0-2382 GCA_041565515.1 Rhodocyclaceae bacterium
CCTCGAGACCGAGATCCCGCTGCCTGGCCTGCCCGGCTCGAACAGCCAGCTCGCGGTGCCGATCCGGGCCGGACAGCGGATGCTCGGCGTGCTCTATGTCGAGAGCGCGCAGGAGCAGCGCTTCGGCTACGACGACGAGGACGCGCTGGTATCGCTGGCAGGCGGTCTCGGCGCTGCCATCCAGTTGCTCCATCACGGGCCGGGCGAGCAGGCGGAGGACAGCCCCCCGCGCGCCAGGCCTGCCGCCCCTGCCGGCGCCCCGCTGCGGGTTCGCCACTACGCCGAGAACGACAGCGTCTTCCTCGACGGCGACTACCTGATCAAGGGCGTCGCCGGTTCGATCCTGTGCGCCCTGGTGCGCGACTATGTCGACAGCGGGCGCACTGCGTTCACCAATCGCGAACTTCGCCTCGACCCCCGCGTACGCCTTCCCGACGTCAGCGACAACCTCGAGGCGCGACTGATCCTGCTCAGCCGCCGGCTGGCGGATCGCCATGCACCGATCCGCATCGAAAAGAGCGGTCGCGGCTGCTTCAACCTGCGGGTCGAACGCCCACTCGAACTGGTCGACATCCCCGCGCCGGCCTGACGCACCGGCGCATCCGTGCCGGCTTGCTAAATCTTCCGTGCCGAAACCCTAAGACTTGCCTAAGCGCGAACCACGGCCGGCCCGCCCGGCCTAGAGTGCGCTCGTCGGACCCGTGCCGCGGTGGCCCGGGGCTCCGCGACCCGCATAGCTGGAGGCAAGCACATGTCAGAGTACCCATCCCTCGATCGGCCGGAAGCACTGCTCGAGGCAATGCTGTTGATCCGCGCCTACGAACTTCGACTCGCCGAACATTCCGCGCGCACCGGCACGCCGGGCACCTGCACCGCGGTCGGCCAGGAGGCCGCGGCGGTCGGTGTCGTCTCGGCGCTCGAGCGCGACGACCTGATCCTGACCAATCACCGCAGCGCCGGACACCTGCTGGCGCGCGGCGCCGATCCCGGGCGAATGATGGCCGAGGTCATGGGCAGGAGCCACGGCTATTGCAGGGGCAAGAGCGGATCGCTGCACATCTCGGTGCGCGAACTGGGGGTGGTGCTGACCTCGACCATCGTCGGCGGCGAGCTGTCGCTGGCCCCTGGGGTAGCACTGTCGCAGAAGATGCTGGGCCGGCCGGGTATCGTCGCCTGCTTCTTCGGCGACGGCGCCGCCGGCGAAGGCATCTTCCACGAATCGCTGAACCTCGCCGCGGTGTGGCAGCTGCCGATCCTGTTCGTGTGCGAGAACAACGAGTGGCAAGCCTTCGTGCACCGGCGCGAAACCATGCTCGGCGAGCACGTCGCCCCCCGCGCTGCAGCCTACGGCATGCCGGGCGTCACCGTCGACGGCAACGATGTCGACGCCGTGCGCGCCGCGACGCTGGCGGCGACGGCGGCAATCCGCGACGGCGGCGGCCCCTACCTGCTCGAGACCTCGACCTATCGCCTGCGCGGCCACGGCGAGCCCGACGACCAGTCCTACGTCGATCCCACCGAGCTCGCCGCATGGCAGCAGCGCGATCCGATCGTGCTGGCGAAGGCACGACTGCGCGCCACCAAGGGCTTCACCTACGGCGACTTCGCCCGCATCGACGCCCGCGTCGCGGCGCGCATCGATGCCGCCTTCGCATTCGCCGAGGCATCACCCTACCCGCCGGCCAGCGAGTTGCTGACCGACGTTTACGCCTGAAACGAGAGGAACCGAAGATGTCCGTAATGACTGTCAGCGAGGCGATGGCACAAGCGCTCGCCGAGGAAATGCGTCGCGATGCCCGCGTACTCATGTTCGGCGAGGGCGTGGCGACCAAGCGCCCCGAACTGCTCGCCGAGTTCGGCGAGGCGCGCGTGCGCAACACGCCGCTGGCCGAAGCCATCATCGCCGGCACCGCCGTCGGCGCCGCGGCCACCGGCCTGCGCCCGGTGGTCGACCTGCTGTTCGCCCCCTTCCTGTGCTACTCGATGGACGCCCTGGTCAACAGCGCCGGCAAGCTGCGCTACCTGTCCGGCGGTCAGTTCGAGTTCCCGCTGGTGGCGATGGCGATGACCGGCAGCGGCTGGGGCGTGGGCGCCCAGCACAACCACAACATCGAGGCCTGGTTCGCCCACAGTCCGGGCCTGAAGGTGGTGATGCCTTCGAGCGCCGCGGACTTCAAGGGCCTGCTGAAGTCGGCGATCCGGGACGACAACCCGGTGCTGTTCTTCGTCGATCTCGGCCTGCTCCATCAGAGCGGCGAGGTCGCCGACGACGAGGCCCTGGTCCCGATCGGCGAGGCCGCCGTGCTGCGGCGCGGGCAGGACGTCACCCTGGTGTCGTATGCGAAGACGGTTCCGGTGTGCCTGCAGGCGGCCGATACGCTC
>JBFGUQ010000434.1:0-2371 GCA_041565515.1 Rhodocyclaceae bacterium
CGGCAGGAAACCGCGCGATTCGTAGTGCTTGAAGATCGCCTCGACCACGTCCTCGGGCTTGTCGATCACCTGCACCAGGTCGAGGTCCTCGCGGTTGATCATGCCTTCGGCCACGAGGCGGTCGCGGATCCAGTCGAGCAGGCCCTTCCAGAACGGCCCATGGACCAGGATGACCGGGATGCTGCGGCTCTTGCGCGTCTGGATCAGGGTCATCGCCTCGAGCAGCTCGTCGAGCGTGCCGAAGCCGCCGGGCAGCACCACGTAGGCCGCGGCGAACTTCACGAACATGAACTTGCGCGCGAAGAAGTGCTGGAAGGTCTGCGAGATGTCCTGGTAGGGGTTGGCGCCCTGCTCGAGCGGCAGCTGGATGTTGAGTCCGACCGAGGGGCTCTTGCCGAAGTAGGCCCCCTTGTTGGCCGCTTCCATGATGCCGGGGCCGCCGCCGGAGATCACCGAGAAGCCCGCATCCGAGAGCAGGCGGGCGATCTTCTCGGCCAGCATGTAGTACATGTGGTCCGGCGGGATGCGCGCGCTGCCGAACATCGAGACCGCCGGCCGGATGGCGCTCAGGCGTTCGGTGGCCTCGACGAACTCTGCCATAATTCCGAAGATCCGCCAGGATTCGTGCGCGTTGTAGCGCGGCGCGGCGTTCTCGGCGACGCTGCGGGGGAGTTTCTCTTTCGCGGTCATGTTGTTCTCGTCATTTCGATGGGTGCGCCACCATGTTTTGAGTCCGGCGCCACCCTCCCGGTTTCCCGCAAGGATCGTTCAGGATGCCCACCCTGCTGCTCGTCGATGGTTCCAGCTATCTCTATCGCGCCTTCCATGCGCTGCCGGATCTGCGCAACGCGAAGGGAGAGCCGACCGGCGCGATACGCGGGGTGCTGTCGATGCTAAGGCGGCTGGAAAGCGACTACAAGGCAGAATTCCGCGCCTGCGTCTTCGATGCCAAGGGCAAGACCTTCCGCGATGACTGGTATCCGGAATACAAGTCGCACCGCCCGCCGATGCCCGACGACCTGCGCGCCCAGATCGAGCCGCTGCACGAGGCGGTGAAGGCCGAGGGCTGGCCGCTGCTGTCGGTGGAAGGGGTGGAGGCGGACGACGTCATCGGCACGCTCACCCGCCAGGCGCTCGAGCGCGGCTGGGAGGTCGTGATCTCGACCGGCGACAAGGACCTGACCCAGCTCGTGCGGCCCGGCGTGCGCTGGGTCAACACCATGAGCGAGGAGGTGCTCGACGAGGCCGGCGTCACCGCCAAGTTCGGCGTGCCGCCCGAGCGCATCATCGACTACCTGGCACTGGTCGGCGACACGGTGGACAACATCCCGGGCGTGGCGAAATGCGGGCCGAAGACCGCGGTGAAGTGGCTCAACGAATACGGCAGCCTCGACAACCTGGTCGCCAACGCCGAAAAGGTCGGCGGCAAGGTCGGCGAGAACCTGCGCAGCCACCTGGATTTCCTGCCGCTGGGCAAGCGCCTCGTCACCGTGGCGACCGACGTCGAGCTGCCGGTCGGGCTCGAGGACCTGCCCGCGCGCGAGGACGACAAGGCGGCGCTGCGCGCGCTCTACGAGCGCTTCGAGTTCCGCAGCTGGCTCAAGGACCTCGACGGCGGCGCTGAGGCGGGCAAGGCGGCGCGACCGGCCGGCGCCGCCGCCGCGGACATCGCCGACGGCCCGCCGGGTGCCCACCGCAGCGGCTACGCGGCGATCCTCGACTGGCCCGCCTTCGATGCCTGGCTGGAGAAGATCGACGGGGCCGAGCTCACCGCCTTCGACACCGAGACCACCAGCCTCGACCCGATGGCGGCGCGCCTGGTCGGCATGTCCTTCTCCACCGAGCCGGGCGAGGCCGCCTACCTGCCGCTGGCGCATCGCGGCGCCGACGCCCCCGATCAGCTGCCGCTCGACGAGGTGCTGGCGAAGCTCAAGCCCTGGCTGGAATCGGACAAGCACGCCAAGCTCGGCCAGAACCTCAAGTACGACGCCCACGTGCTCGCCAACCACGGCATCCGCCTCGGTGGCATCGCCCACGACACCCTGCTCGAATCCTACGTGCTCGAGAGCGACAAGTCGCACGACATGGACTCGCTGGCCAAGCGCCACCTCGGCCTGACGACGATCCCGTACACCGAGGTGTGCGGCAAGGGCGCCAAGCAGATCGGCTTCTTCGATGTTGCGGTCGAGCGCGCCACCGAGTACGCCGCCGAGGATGCCGACATCACCCTGCGCCTGCACCGCAAGCTGTGGCCGCAGATCGAGGCCGAGGCGGGACTCGCCGCGCTGTATCGCGACATCGAGCTGCCGGCGCTGAGCGTGCTGCTGGAGATGGAGTGCAACGGCGTGCTCATCGACCCCTTCCTGCTCGC
>JBFGUQ010000435.1:0-2370 GCA_041565515.1 Rhodocyclaceae bacterium
CAGCGCGCCGTGGATGCCGTCAGAAATGGATGACGGTGCGGATGCTCTTGCCTTCGTGCATCAGGTCGAAGGCCTTGTTGATGTCGTCGAGCGGCATGTTGTGGGTGATGAAGGTATCGAGCGGAATCTCGCCCTTCTGCGCCTTCGCCACGTAGCCCGGCAGTTCGCTGCGGCCCTTGACGCCACCGAAGGCCGAACCGCGCCAGACCCGGCCGGTAACGAGCTGGAACGGACGCGTGCTGATCTCCTGGCCGGCACCGGCGACACCGATGATGGTGGATTCGCCCCAGCCCTTGTGGCAGCACTCCAGCGCCGCACGCATCAGCTTCACGTTGCCGATGCACTCGAACGAGTAATCCACGCCGCCATCGGTCAGCTCGATGATCACGTCCTGGATCGGCCGCTCGTGATCCTTCGGATTCACGAACTCGGTCGCACCCAGTTCCCGGGCGATGTCGAACTTGGCCGGATTGATGTCGATGCCGATGATCCGCGAGGCCTTGGCCATCTTCGCGCCGATGATCGCCGCCAGGCCGATGCCGCCGAGACCGAAGATCGCCACGGTGGCGCCCGCTTCGACCTTGGCGGTGTTGAGCACCGCGCCGATACCGGTGGTGACCCCGCAGCCGAGCAGGCAGACCTTCTCCAGCGGGGCCTCCTTCGGAATCTTCGCCAGCGAGATCTCCGGCAATACGGTGTATTCGGAGAAGGTCGAGGTGCCCATGTAGTGGTAGATCGGCTGACCCTTGTAGGAGAAACGCGTCGTTCCGTCCGGCATCAGCCCCTTGCCCTGGGTTGCGCGCACGGCGCTGCACAGGTTGGTCTTGCCCGACTTGCAGAACTTGCACTCGCGGCATTCCGCGGTGTAGAGCGGGATCACGTGGTCGCCGACTTGCAGCGAAGTCACGCCCTCGCCAACCGCCTCGACGATGCCGCCGCCCTCGTGACCGAGGATCGCGGGAAAGATCCCTTCCGGGTCGTCGCCCGAGAGGGTGAAGGCGTCGGTATGGCAGACGCCGGTGGCGACGATGCGCACCAGCACCTCGCCCGCCCGGGGCGGCTCGACATCCACCTCGACGATCTGCAGCGGTTCCCTGGCGGCGAAGGCGACGGCCGCACGCGATTTGATGGTCATGGCAATGCTCTCGCTGTGGATGAGAAGGTCTTGAGTATAGTTTCATCTGTGCAAGGGGATAATCACGATTTCTGGAATAAATTATTGCCCTGGAGGGATAATCGCTTCGAGCGGGCACCCGCCCCGCGGGCATGGGAGCATCGACGATGGACCGCTGGGAGGGACTGGACGAATTCGTCGCGGTGGCCGAATGCGGCAGTTTTTCGCGCGCGGCCGAGCGCCTGCGGGTATCGTCCTCGCATGTCAGCCGCCGGATCGCCAGCCTCGAGGAGCGGCTGCAGGCGCGGCTGCTCTACCGCACCACCCGGCGCGTCTCGCTGACCGAGGCCGGTCAGGCCTTCTTCGCCCGCTGCCAGCGCCTGATCGAGGAACGCGACGAGGCCTTCCTCGCCGTCAGCGACCTGCACAGCGCCCCGACCGGGCTGCTGCGCATGACCGCCGCCGTGGCCTACGGCGAGCGTTTCATCGTGCCGCTGGTCAACGACTTCATGGCCCGGCACCCTCAGCTGGCGGTGGAGATCGAGCTGACCAACCGCAACCTGGATCTGGTGCAGGAGGGTTTCGACCTCGCCATCCGGCTCGGGCGTCTCGGCGACTCCAGCCTGGTCGCCAGCCGCATCGCGCCGCGGGCGATGTTCCTGTGCGCCGCGCCCGCCTACCTGGAGCGCTACGGCCGCCCGCACACGCTGTCGGAACTGGGCCGCCACAATTGCCTGATCGGCACCAGCGATACCTGGATGTTCGAGCTCGAAGGCCGGGAGCACCTCGTCAAGCCCACCGGCAACTGGCGCTGCAACAGCGGCCAGGCGGTCCTCGATGCCGCGCTGCGCGGCTTCGGCCTGTGCCAGCTGCCCGACTACTACGTGCTCGAGCCGCTGCGCCGCGGCGAGCTGGTGTCGCTGCTCGAAGACAAGCGCCCGCCGAACACCGCGGTATGGGCCGTCTATCCGCAGCGGCGTTTTCGCCTGGCGAAGGTGCGCCTGCTGGTCGAGGCATTGAAGCTCGGGCTGGCGCAGCGCCCTGAGTATCGCCCGCGCAGTCCCTGAGCCGCAGCTCGCCGCGACCCCGGCTCAACCGCCTTGCATTGCGCCCAACCTTCAGGCGCGCCGGAACACCAGGCTGAAGTTGTTCGCCGGCATGTCCACGACTTCGTCGAGACGCAGCCCGCGCGCGACGGCCTCGTCCTCGACCGCCTCGAGATCGCGCACGCCGAAGCGCGGGTCGCGGCTCTTCAG
>JBFGUQ010000436.1:0-2324 GCA_041565515.1 Rhodocyclaceae bacterium
CATGCGAGCTCGGAAGGTGCGCCGATGGTGTTCGAGAACAACCCCGGCTACGGCAACCTGATCGGGCGCATCGAGCACATCGTGCAGCAGGGCACTCAGCTCAGTCACTTCAACCTGATCCGTGCCGGTGCGATGCATCGCGCCAACGGCGGCTACCTGGTGCTCGACGCCGAGCGCCTGCTGACCCAGCCTTTTGCCTGGGAGGGGCTCAAGCGCACCTTGCGCGCCGGCGAGATCCGTATCGAGCCGCCGGCCGAGGCGCAGGGTTGGAGCGGCGCGCTGACGCTGGAGCCGGAGGCGATCAAGTGCGACCTCAAGGTGGTCATGATCGGCGATCGCGACACCTATTACCTGCTGATGGAGCACGACCCGGAGTTCGCCGACCTGTTCAAGGTGGCTGCGGATTTCGACGATGATCTGCCGCGTACGCCCGAGTCGGAGTGTGAGTACGCGCGCCTGATGGCGCTGCTCGCGCGCGGGGCGAAGCTGCTGCCCTTCGACCGCTCCGGCGTGGCCCGCCTGGTGGAACAGGCGGCACGGCTGGCTGAGGATTCGCGCCGGCTCTCGCTCAACACGCGCGCGCTGTCGGACCTGATGCGCGAGGCCGATCATCACGCGCGCCTGCGCGGGCTGGCCGCGAGCGGACGGGCCGAGGTGGAGGCGGCGATCGCGGCGCGCGCACGGCGCGCCAACCGCTATCCGCAGCGGGTGCGCGAGTCGATGCTCGAAGGCACGACGCTGATCTCCACCGCGGGCGAGCGCGCGGGCCAGATCAACGGCCTGGTCGTGATCGAACTCGCCGGCGAGCGCTTCGGCCATCCGGTGCGCATCAGCGCCACCGTCAGGGTGGGCGAGGGCGACGTCGTCGATATCGAACGCGAGGCCGATCTCGGCGGCGCGATCCACTCCAAGGGCGTGCTCATCCTGTCGGCCTTTCTCGCGGCCCGCTACGCCCGCCACCAGCCGCTGTCGCTGTCGGCGAGCCTGGTCTTCGAGCAGTCGTATGCACAGGTCGAGGGCGACTCGGCCTCGCTCGCCGAGCTGTGCGCGCTGCTGTCGGCGCTGACCCAGGTCCCGATCCAGCAGCGATTCGCGATCACCGGCTCGGTGAACCAGTTCGGCGAGGTACAGGTGATCGGCGGCGTGAACGAGAAGATCGAGGGCTTCTTCGACCTTTGCCGGGCGCGCGGACTGGACGGCAGCCACGGCGTGGTGATCCCGGCTGCGAGCGTGCGCCACCTGATGTTGCGCGAGGACGTGGTGCAGGCCGCGGAAGAGGGCTTGTTCCACATCCACGCCGTCGATACGGTCGACGAGGCCCTGACCGTGCTCACCGGCGTGACGGCTGGCGAGCCGGATGCCAAGGGCGTGATTCCGAAGGGGACCTTGAATCACAAGGTGGCGACCGTCCTCGCCGAGATGACCGCTGCGCGGCATGCATTCAGCGACAAGGACGGCGACCGCTCCGCGGGCGCGCGCCAGCATCGCAGGCGGCACGGCATCTGAAACGGTCACGGCATCTGGCGGCTGAGCGCTGCCGGCGCGGCCGCCGTCGCCGCACTGGGCGAACGCGTTCCGGTCGTGGAGCGCCGCGTAAACGTATCCGCACAGGCTGCTCGATCATGGGCCGATGCCTGACGTCAATCAGGGCTTGCAGCGGGCGAAGTCCGGTGTCGGGGCCGGCCACCGCCATCGCGACGGTGGTAAGGTGGCCGAATTGTTCGAGAACCCGGAAACCGGATGAATCTTCGCTTCGTCGAGGCTTTCGTTTGGGTGGCGCGGCTGCAGAGTATCACCCGTGCCGCCGAGAGGCTGTGTCTCACGCAGTCGGCGGTCTCGAGTCGCGTGGCCAGCCTGGAGGACGAACTCGGCGTTCCGCTGCTGGATCGACGGGAACGCCATTTCCGCCTGACCCATGCGGGATCCCGCTTCCTCGTATATGCCCACCAGCTTCTCGACATCCAGCATGAGCTGAAGGAAGAGATCGGCACGCCCGAGCCCCAGGTGATCACCCTGCGCCTCGGCGCGATCGAAACGGTGCTGCACACCTGGCTGATCCCGCTGGTCGACTACCTTCGCAGCGCCAAGCCCCACATCAGGTTCGAATTGACCGTCGAGATGACACCGATGGTTGCCGAGCAACTGCGCCGGGGCAGCCTCGATCTCGCCTTTGCCGCGGTTCCCGTCCAGGGAGATGGAATCCGCTCGGAAGCGATGCCGTCCCAGCCGATGGTTTTCGTCGGGCAAGCAGGCGAGGTGGGTGCGCGGCAGTGGTCCCTGCCGGAGATTCTCGAGCACGACATCCTGACCTTCCAGCGTGGCTC
>JBFGUQ010000437.1:0-2233 GCA_041565515.1 Rhodocyclaceae bacterium
CTCGGCCTGGACCCGGACAAGGCGAAGGAATTCCACGACGAGACCCTGCCCAAGGACTCGGCCAAGGTGGCGCACTTCTGCTCGATGTGCGGGCCGCACTTCTGCTCGATGAAGATCACCCAGGACGTGCGCGACTTCGCCGCCGCCCAGGGCATCAGCGAGAACGAAGCCCTGAAGAAGGGCATGGAAGTGAAGGCGGTCGAGTTCGTGAAGTCGGGCGCCGAGGTCTATCGGCAGGTGTGATGGCGATGAACCGAGTGCTTTTCAATGGGCGGCCCTACACGCTGCCCGCACAGATGTCGGTGCGCCAGGTGCTCGAGCGACTCGGCATGCATGGCAAACGCGTGGCGGTCGAACGCAATGGCATGGTCGTGCCGAAGGCGCGTCATGACGAAGTCGTCGTCGGTGACGGCGATCGCCTCGAGGTGATCGTCGCCGTCGGCGGCGGCTGAGGGCCGACGCCGATCCCCCCGGCAGGAACAAACAGGATTCTGGAGACAGACATGAACGACCCGCTTATCATCGCCGGCAAGACCTACAGCTCCCGCCTGCTGGTGGGCACCGGCAAGTACAAGGACTTCGAGGAGACGCGCGACGCGGTCGACGCCAGCGGCGCCGAGATCGTCACCGTCGCCATCCGGCGAACCAACATCGGCCAGGATCCGAAGGAAGCCAGCCTGCTCGATTTCCTGCCGCCGTCGCAATTCACCTACCTGCCCAATACCGCCGGCTGCTATACCGCCGACGACGCCATCCGCACGCTGCGCCTCGCGCGCGAGCTGCTCGATGGCCACAGCCTGGTGAAGCTCGAGGTGCTGGGCGACAAGCACACCCTGTTTCCCGACATGCCCGAGACGCTGAAGGCGGCCGAGGTGCTGGTGAAGGACGGCTTCGACGTCATGGTGTATTGCTCGGACGACCCGATCCAGGCCAAGCGCCTGGAAGAAGTCGGCTGTTGCGCGGTGATGCCGCTGGCCTCGATCATCGGTTCCGGCATGGGCATCCTCAATCCGTGGAACCTGCGCCTCATCATCGACAGCGCCAGGGTGCCGGTGCTGGTCGATGCCGGGGTCGGCACCGCCTCCGACGCGGCGATCGCGATGGAGCTGGGCTGCGACGCGGTGCTGATGAACTCGGCCATCTCGCATGCGCGGAACCCGGTGCTGATGGCGAGCGCGATGAAGAAGGCCGTGCAGGCGGGTCGCGAGGCCTTCCTTGCCGGGCGCATGCCGCGCAAACTCTACAGCGCGCAGCCCTCGTCGCCCACCACGGGCATGATCGGCGCGGCCGAAACGCAGTCGACGCGCGAGGCCGCCTGAGGCGATGCGTCGCGCGGCCCCGCTCGAACGCGGCGGGGAGGCGCAGCGTTTGCGCCATGTGAAGCAAGTGTCCTGATGAAGTGTCACTCGCCGAGGCCGCGCCGAGGGGCGCGGCGCCGGTGCGGGGGAACGAGCGGAGACGGGCGATGAGCACCAAGCCGAGCGGCACGATGTGGAGCCAGTTCTTCCAGCGCTGGGCCGGCAGCGGACTGAGCCTGCAGGGGCAGATCCGGCAGATGCTGGTGTCTGCCATTCTCGACGGCCAACTGCCGCTCGAAGTGCCCATCCCGTCCAGCCGCGAGATGTCGGCGCAGCTCGGCGTGGCGCGCAACACCGTGGTGATCGCCTACCAGCAACTGGTGGACGAGGGCTACCTGGTGTCGCGCGAGCGCAAGGGCTACTTCGTCAATCCGAACATCCTCGCCGGCCGCATGTCGCCACCGGAAGTGCAGGCCGACGGGGCGCCGGTGCATCCGCCCGAGTGGTCGCGTCGCTACCGCTTCCGCCCCTCGCAGCAGCGCAACATCCGCAAGCGCGCCGACTGGCAGACCTACCCCTATCCCTTCGTGTACGGCCAGTTCGACGCCGACCTGTTCCCGACTGCCGACTGGCGCGAGTGCTGCATGAAGACGCTGAGCGTGCTCGAGATCAGCGAGTGGGCACAGGACATGATCCTGCGCGACGACGAATCGCTCGTCCAGCAGATCCGCACCCGGGTGCTGCCGCGCCGTGGCGTGTGGGCGGCGGACGAGGAGATCGTCATCACCGTCGGCACGCAGCAGGCGCTGTACCTGCTGGCCGACCTGCTGGTCAGCAGCGACACGCCGGTAGGCATGGAAAACCCGGGGTATCCGGATGCGCGCAACATCTTCGGCAGTCGCAGCGAGCGCATCGTCGATCTGCCGGTCGATGGC
>JBFGUQ010000438.1:0-2229 GCA_041565515.1 Rhodocyclaceae bacterium
GAAGACGCGCTCGACGCACTGCTCGTGGAACTCGTTGTGCTCGCGAAAGGAAACGACATAGCGCAGCAGGCCGTCGCGCGCGATCGCCGGTCCGGTGTATCGAACGACCAGCATGCCCCAGTCGGGCTGGCCGGTCACCAGGCAGTTCGACTTCAGCAGGTGCGAATACAGCGTCTCGCTGACGGGCTCGCCTGCCGCCGAGAGGAAGTCGGCGTTCGGCTGGTAGCAGTCGATATCGATGTCCAGCGCATCGAGGCAGACGCCCTGCGGAGAGGCGAAGACCCGCGCCGGGCGCGTCTCGAGCGGCGCGAGCGCGACGCTCACCGGGCCACCGGCCGCGGCCGACAGGTCCCGCGCGATGGTGTCGCGCACAGTTGCCACATCGTCGAAGCGCTGCTGATTGAAGGAATTGAGGTAGAGCTTGAGCGACTTCGACTCGATCAGGCGCGGCGTCGTCGCCGGCACGCGAAAGCTCGCGAGCCCCACCACCGGCTTGCCGCGTGGATTGAGCCAGGACAGTTCGTAGGCATTCCACAGGTCTTCGCCGACGAAGGGCAGGGCATCGGCGCGCAGGCCCAGCTCGTCGCGCTTGAGCTGGCGCTCGATCGGGAACAGCAGCTCGGGCGCATAGGTGTCACGGTAGGCCACCGGCCGCCCCAGCGGAGAGGATTCGGCGCCGTGCAGGCGGTCGGGTTCGATGTTCATGCTGATGCCCAGGGTGTCGCGGCCGACGCAGGAGTGATGTCCGGCCCGTTCTCGAACAGAGCGGCGAGGTCGAGGTAAGTTTCCACCGCGTCGGCGAGGCGATCGAGATCGGCCTCCCGCCGCGCCGCCAGATCCACCCGCTGCAGCGCCTTCGCGCCGGCCCAGCCGAGCAGCGCGGCCAGCGCCTCGGGAGCATCGAAAAGGCCGTGAACATAGCTGCCGAGGATCTGGCCGTCGTCCGAGATCGCGCCGTCGGGCCGCTGGCCGGTCCCGTCACGGGCGAGCCGCAGTGCCGGGCGCGCCAGCGCGGCGCCGCGCGTCACGCCCATGTGGATCTCGTAGCCCGACACCGCGGGGGCACCGGGCAGGCACAGATGCCCTGCGACATTGCCGAGCTGCTTGTCGCGCTCGAGCACGGTTTCCATGTCGAGCAGGCCGAGGCCGGCCATGCTGCCGGGCGGCCCCTCCAGGCCGAGCGGATCGCCCAGGCTGGTGCCGAGCATCTGGAAGCCGCCGCAGATGCCGACGAGCTTGCCGCCGTAGCGCAGGTGGCGCTTGATCGCCGTCTCCCAGCCCTGCGCGCGCAGCCAGGCGAGATCGGCCTGCACCGCCTTTGAGCCTGCGAGCACGATCAGGTCCGCCGGGGGGATCGGCTCGCCCGGACCGATCCAGCGGAAATCCACCTGTGGATGCAGGCGCAGGGCGTCGAGGTCGGTATGGTTGGAGATGCGCGGAGGGACCGGCGCCACCACCCGCAGCGCGCCGGCGGCGGCCGCGACGTCGGCGGCGCCGTCGGCGAGCGCGTCCTCGGCGTCCAGGAACAGGCCGTGCAGGTAGGGCAGGACGCCGAATACGGGTCGGCCGGTGCGCGCCTGCAGCCAGTCGAGGCCGGGCTGCAGCAGGCCGATGTCGCCGCGGAAGCGGTTGATGACGAAACCCTTGACCCGTGCCTGCTCAGAGGGCGACAGCAGCTCCAGCGTGCCCACCAGGTGGGCGAAGACGCCGCCGCGATCGATGTCGGCCACCAGCACGACCGGCACGTCGGCGGCCTCGGCAAAGCCCATGTTGGCGATGTCGCGGTCGCGCAGGTTGATCTCGGCCGGGCTGCCCGCCCCCTCCACCAGCACGCAGTCGTAGGCGTCGATCAGGCGCTGCCAGCTCTGCATCACCGCCGCCATCGCGGTGGGCTTGTAGGCGTGATAGTCGCGTGCGGACAGGCTCGTCGCCACGCGACCGTGGATGATCACCTGGGCGCCGATGTCGCTCGAGGGCTTGAGCAGCACCGGGTTGAAGTCGGTGTGCGGCGCCACCCCGGCGGCCAGCGCCTGCAAGGCCTGGGCACGGCCGATCTCGCCACCGTCGGCGGTCACCGCTGAATTGAGCGCCATGTTCTGCGGCTTGAACGGCGCCACGCGCACGCCACGGCGAGCAAGCGCGCGGGCGAGCCCGGCCACCAGCGTGCTCTTGCCGGCGTCGGAGGTGGTGCCCTGAACCATCAGGGCGGAAGCCTGGGACATCGCGTAA
>JBFGUQ010000439.1:0-2199 GCA_041565515.1 Rhodocyclaceae bacterium
CAAGACCTACCTGGTGGGCGACATCAACACCAAGGTCGACCGCGCCAGCATGGCCCACTCGCTGGAGGTGCGCGAACCGCTGATGGACCACGAGCTCGTCGAATGGCTCGCCAGCCTGCCGTCGGGCCTGAAGATCAAGGGGCAGCAGGGCAAGTACCTGTTCAAGAAGGCGATGGAGCCGATGCTCCCCAACGACGTGCTCTACCGGCCCAAGATGGGCTTCTCGGTGCCCCTCGCACGCTGGTTCCGCGGCCCGTTGAAGCAGCGCGTGCGTGACGCCGTGCTCGGCGAGACCCTGGCCGCAACCGGTATCTTCAACCCGGACACCCTGCGCCACCTGGTCGACGCCCACCAGTCCGGCGCGCGCGACTACAGCTCGCCCTTGTGGACGGTGATGATGTTCGAGGCCTTCCTGCGCAACCAGGAAGGGTCGGCCACTCCAGCCATGCAGCCCTCGGAGGTCGCGTCGGTCTAGCGGTTGCATGTAACGATTTCCGGGTATATGCTTTGTTGCATGTAACGAGTTCTTGTGGGGGTGAGTCATGGCAGCCAGTGTTACCGAACGCGTGGGTCGCTATCGCGCCAGCTTGCGCGAAGCGGGCCTGCGACCGGTGCAGATCTGGGTTCCCGATGTTCGCCGCCCGGGCTTCGCGGAGGAGTGCCGGAGGCAGTCGCAACTCCTGCAGGAGGACCCGCAGGAGCAGGAGATTCTCGATTGGCTCGAGCACGCGGCTGACCGGGATGGGTGGGAATGAAACGTGGCGACCTCGTCACCGTCGCGCTTCAGGGCGATTACGGCAAGCCACGCCCGGCCTTGGTGATCCAGTCCGATCTGTTCAATGAACATCCGTCGATCACCATCCTCCCTCTCAGCACCGAACTCCGTGACACGCCCCTGTTCCGAATTCCGCTCGAACCCGACCCGGATAACGGCTTGCGCCAGCGCTCACAAGTCATGATCGACAAGATGCAGACCGTTTCACGGAACAGGATCGGGGAGGCGTTCGGGCGGCTCGCCGACGACAAGCTGGTTGCGGTCAATCGCGCAGTCGCGCTCTTTCTCGGCTTGGCCTGAAGGTTCTGAATGCGCATCCTCCACATGCTCGACCATCGAACCGCCTGGAACTCGACGCTCGAATGAAACCCTCCGAAGCCCTTCGCGCGAATCGTGAAGCGATCCGGCATGTCGTCGCGAGCCACCATGGGGCGAACGCACGCGTCTTCGGTTCCGTCGCGCGCGGTGAAGACGACGAAGGCAGCGATCTCGACATCCTGATTGACCCTACGCCGGAAACGACCCTTCTCGACATTGGCGCCATTCGCTACGAGCTGAATGGTCTGCTCGGCGTCCCAGTCGATGTCCTGACGCCCCGCGCTCTTCCGGAGAAGTTTCGCTCCAGGGTCCTTGCCGAGGCGAGGCCGATATGAGTCGCGACAAGCAGCGCCTTGCGGATTATCTCGAGCACATCCTCGAAGCGATCGCGCGAATTCAGCGTTACACAGCGGCTTTGAACGAGGCCGCATTCCTGAACGATGAAATGGCTCAGGACGCGGTGATTCGAAACCTCGAGGTCATAGGCGAGGCAAGTCGAAATATCCAGCGCGACTACCCGGATATTGCGACGGAGCATCCCGACTTGCCGCTGAGCTTTGCGTACGAAATGCGAAACGCCCTTGCGCACGGCTATTTCCAAATCGACCATGAACTCGTCTGGAGCACGGTCCAGCGGGATCTGCCGACCCTGCAGTCTCTGACTCGGGACTTGCGCGACTCCTTGCCAGGCTAAGCATGCGCATCCTCCACATCCTCGACCACTCCATCCCGCTGCACAGCGGCTACACCTTCCGCACCGCCGCCATCCTGCGCGAGCAGCGCGCGCTGGGCTGGGAGACCTTTCACCTGACCTCGCCGAAGCAGGGCCCGACCGAAGCCGAGGTCGAAGACGTCGACGGCCTGCGCTTCTACCGCAGTCCGGTGCCTGCGCCTGGGCGCACCGGCCTCAATGAGCTGCGTCAGATCCGAGCTGTGGAAGCGCGTCTCGAGCAGCTCGCGCGCGAACTCGAGCCCGACATCCTGCATGCCCACTCGCCGGTGCTCAATGCCATCCCCGCGGTACGCGTCGGCAAGCGCCTGGGCATTCCGGTCGTCTATGAAATCCGCGCCTTCTGGGAGGACGCGGCGGTCGACCACGGCACCAC
>JBFGUQ010000440.1:0-2186 GCA_041565515.1 Rhodocyclaceae bacterium
ATGCCGATGCCGGCCATCCACGGCGTCACCAGGCCGGCCATTGCCAGGGGAACCGAGGTGAAATTGTAGGCGAATGACCACCACAGGTTCTGGCGGATGATCTTCAGTGTCTTGCGCGAGAGCAGGATGCCACGGCCCAGGCTCGCCAGATTCTCGTTCAGCAACACGATGTCGGCCTGGTTCCTGGCCAGGTCCGTGCCACCGCCCATCGCCACCGAGACGTGGGCCTGGGCAAGCACGGGAGCGTCATTTACGCCGTCCCCCACCATCGCGACGACGGCTTCCGGCGCCCTCTGCAGACCCACGATGTGCGCCTGCTTGCCCTGGGGCGTCATCGACGCATGGGCATCGGCAATGCCGAGCGCGTCGGCGACGCCGGCGACCGCGACCGCCGTGTCGCCCGACAGCATGCTCACCCGCACGCCATCGCGGCCAAGCTGCTCGGCCAGGGCGGGCGCTTCGGCGCGCTGCACGTCGGCAAGGCGGAAAAGGCCCAGCCAGCCGCGCTCGCTCGCGAGGGCGACGACCGAACCGCCGCGGTCGCCGAAGTCGGCCAGCGCCGCCGGGACGGACTGCCCGAGGCAGGCGGCGACATAGTCCGGACGCCCGATCCACACCGTCTCGCCATCGATTCGCCCCTGCATGCCCTGGCCGGTCTCCGCCCGGACTGCCTCCACCCTTGGCAGGCTCAGGCCCTTCGCCGCCTCGCGCAGGCCGGCCGCGACCGGATGCTCGGAACCCTGCTCGATCCCCGCCGCCAGCGCGCGCAACTCCGCCTCGCCGCGCGCACCGAGCGGCAGCACCTGCTCGAGCGTCATGCGCCCGTAGGTGAGCGTGCCGGTCTTGTCGAAAACGAAGTGATTCGCCCTCGCCAGCGTCTCGATGGCGTGCCCGCGCGTCACCAGCACGCCCATGCGCGCGAGTGCATCCGTGCCCACGGTGAGCGCGGTCGGCGTCGCCAGCGACAACGCGCAGGGACAGGCCACCACCAGCACCGAAACGAACACCCAGAGCGCGCGCTGTGGCTCGATGACGAACCACGCCACCCCCGTAATCGTGGCGAGTACCAGCAGGACCAGGATGAAGTAGACCGCGACCCGATCGGACAGGGCCGCGATATGGGGTTTTTCGGTGGCGGCACGCTCCATCAGGCGGCGGATGGCCGCCAGCCGGGTGGCATCGCCCACCTGCTCGACGCGCAGCAGCAGCGGGCTGGAGATATTGATGCTGCCGCCGGTCAGCGGCTCGCCCGCCAGCTTGGGCACCGGCCGGCTCTCGCCGGTCAGCAGGGATTCGTTGACCTCGCCGCGGCCATCGAGCACGACGCCGTCGGCCGGGATCACCTCGCCCGGACGCACGCGCAGCACATCGCCCGGCGCGAGCTGCGAGGTGGGCACGCGCTCGGCGTCCTGTCGCGCGGGCCAGCCGGGTAGCCGCTCGGCGAACGAGGGCAGGACCTTGCCCAGCTCCTCCACCCCGCGCACCGCCTTCTGGCGCGCGATCATCTCCAGATAACGCCCGCCGAGCAGGAAGAAGACGAACATCGTCACCGAATCGAAATAGACCTCCGGCCCGTCGGTGAGCGTCGCCCACAGGCTGGCGGCGAAGGCGCTGCCCACCCCGAGGGCCACCGGCACGTCCATGCCGAGGCGACGCAGGCGGATGTCACGCCAGGCGCGCTGGAAGAAGGGCGCCGCGGAATACAGCACCACCGGCAGCGTCAGCAGCAGGCTCGCCCAGCGCAGCAGCAGCTCGATGTCCCAGGTGAGCTCGCCCTCCCCGGCCACGTATACCGGAAAGGCGTACATCATCACCTGCATCATGCCGAAGCCGGCGACGAACACCCGCCACAGCATCGAGCGCCGTTCCTTGTGGGCGATCTGCTCGGAGCGCTCGGCATCGTACGGATAGGCACGGTAGCCGATGGCCTGGATCGCACCGAGGATGTCGGAGAGCTTGATCCGGCGCTCGTCCCAGCGCACGCGGGCACGGCGGGTGGCGTAGTTGATCTCGATCGCCGACACGCCCTGCTGGCGCGCCACGTGCTTCTCGTTCAGCCACACGCAGGCGGCGCAGGTGATGCCTTCGAGAATCAGCGAGGCTTCGCGCTCGTGCTCGCCGACCGGACGCACGAAGCTCTTCTGGAAGTCGGGGTGATCGAACAGGCCGAGTTCCTGCAGCTCGGC
>JBFGUQ010000441.1:0-2185 GCA_041565515.1 Rhodocyclaceae bacterium
GAACAGCAGCAGGCTCCAGGTGTAGCCGTAGGGTGTCGGGTTGTCCGAAGGCACGCTCAGCACGCCGGGATGCTCGACGCTGGACAGCGTGAGCGCGGCGGGGACGATCAGCATGGCGGCGAGCAGGACAAGCACCATGAAGGCCTTTACCGACTGCCATTGCCCGGGCCTGCCCTTGTCCCCGCTGCCGTGTTCCCCTCCACGCGACATGTCGTCTTCCTCGCGAGCGTTGAAGAGCCGACATTCTGCGCCAATCGGGGGCGGCTGGACCGGCGACGATACGCGCTCGTGTCCGCCACGCGTCTCGGCCGCGATCGAGGATGCCCGCAAGGCCGCCAGCGCAGCCTGCCTGCATCGGCGACGGCTACCGGGTCGATAGCTGGGATGGCGCGAACCGTGCGACGATAGCGGCCTTGCCCCCCAACCGTCCTCCAAGAAGCGCACGTGCTTTCCGTCCTGACCGTCACCTTTCCCTTCTTCGCCCTCGTCCTGTGCGGCTATGTCGCCGTCAGGGGAGGGGCATTGCCGCTGGGGGCGATCCCCGGCATGAACGGCTTCGTGCTGTTCTTCGCGCTGCCCTGTCTGCTCTACCGGTTCGGCGCCAGCACGCCGATCGCCCAACTGCTCGATCCGGCCGCGTTCGCGGTCTACCTGTTGTGTGCGCTGATCATGGTGGGGGTAACCGTGATGCTCACCCTCGGCCCGCGCATCGACTGGAACAATGCGGCGTTCGGTGCCCTGACGGCCGCCTTTCCGAACTCCGGCTTCATGGGTGTGCCCCTGCTGATCGCCCTGCTCGGCGAGCGCGCGGCGGGGCCGGTGATCGTCACGATCCTGGTCGACATGGTAATCACCAGTTCGCTCTGCATCGCGCTCTCCCGCCTCGACGGCAGGGGGTTGGCGGGTGCGCGCGCGGCAGCCGGAAAGGCATTGCGCGGCGTGGCCGGCAACCCGATGCCGTGGGCGATCGTGCTCGGCGGGCTGAGCTCGGCCTATGGCCTGGCGCTCTACGGGCCACTTGACGAAACGATCGGCCTGCTCGCCGATTCCGCATCCCCGGTGGCGCTGTTCACCATCGGCGCCGTGCTGGCCCGCTCGCAGATGAACAGCGAGGACAGGACGCCTTTGATCGAGTACGTCCCGGTGGCGCTGAAAAAGCTGTTGTTGCACCCCGTGCTGGTCCTGCTCGTCGGCGCCACGGCGATCCAGCTGGGCATGCCGCTGGATCGCTTCGCGCTGATCGTGATGGTGCTCGTTGCCGCGCTGCCCAGCGCCAGCAGCGTGTCGGTGGTTGCCGAGCGTTTCGGCGCCGACAATGGCCGTATCGCCCGGGTCATCCTGCTCTCGACCGCGCTGTCCTTCTTCACCTTCTCGGCCGCGGTGACGCTGCTGACCTAGCAGCCCTGCGCTTGCAGTGTGTCGGGCGTAGCGGCTGGCGGCTGCGGGCAGTGGGTTTCGATGAGCATCGCTGCGCGCGAACCGGGGCCTCCGGCGTCGCACGCGCTGGTCCAGAATGGGCGGCTGCAGGCAATGCGTCGATTGCGTCGAACATGACGCGCGGTTTCCTGTCCAACAACTGGAAGCGAGGAAGACCTGCAGCGGCGGTATCTGAGTTGCGGGAGTCGTCGCCTTGTCCCGACCTGCCCGGTTGTTCCAGCATGCTGGCGGCGCGATCGATGGACACGGGCCCGGCCAGCACAGGGTGGCATGAATGTAGCGCTGCTCGCAGACGATGTGGACCGACCCGCCTGCGGCGATGACATCAGGCTTCCTGGTTCGAAGTCGGCAAGGATTCGAGCCAATTGCTAGCGTTCCGCGAAGCAGGAGGTATCGTCATGAAAGCCAATCCCAATCTCAAGTCGTTTGTTGCAATTGCCGCCCTGATGGGCGCGATCGGTGCAAGTACGGGCGCCATGGGCGCCAACGGTGGCGATCTGTCGTTCGGCGACTGGCGCTATGTGGGCGGCGAGCGCGGCTGGTCATACGAGCCGGTGTTTCGCGATGGCAAGACCCGCGCCCAGGTGCTGAAGGAGTTGGCCGAATTCCAGAAGAATCCTGTGTCGGGCGACTGGCAATACGTGGGCGGCGAGGTCGGCTGGATGCCGAAGCCCCACAGCGATGGGGCCAAGACGCGGGCAGATGTCCTGAAGGAACTCGAGGCGTTCAACCGCAGCCCGGCCGCACA
>JBFGUQ010000442.1:0-2173 GCA_041565515.1 Rhodocyclaceae bacterium
CGATCGACGACACGTTGACGATCACGCCCTTCTTCTTCTTCACCATGAAGGGCAGCACCGCACGGCAGCACCACAGGGTCGGGAACAGCGAGCGCCGGATCTCGGCCTCGATCTGCGCCGCCTCGTAGTGCTCGAAGGGCTTGGCCCAGATCGTGCCGCCGACGTTGTTGATCAGCACGTCGACGCGCTTGAACCTCGCCAGGCATTCGGCCACCACGGCCTCCGCGCCGGCAAAGGTCTCGAGGTCGGCCTGGAAGCCCGCCGCCTTGCCGCCGGTCTCGGTGATCTCGGCCACGACCTCGTGTACGAAGTCGGCGCGGTCCACCGCCAGCACCGTGCCGCCCTCGGCGGCGATGGCCATCGCCACGCCGCGGCCGATGCCCTGGGCGGCGCCGGTGACGATGACGACCTTGCCGACGAATCGATTCGCGCCGCTCATACCGTTGCCGCCTCGGTTGACGACGAGAACTTCTCGAACAGGAAGTTCTTCGGCGTGATGCCGACGCCGGCCATCCACTTGCGCACGCCCTCGACCATCGGCGGCGGACCGCAGACATAGACGTCGACGTTGCCGTCGTGCAGGTCCCACTCCGACAGGTGGTCGGTGACGTAGCCGAGCTTCGGATGGCCGCTGGCGGCGTCGACGACGCAGGTGAAGTAGTCGAAGTGCGGCATCGCCGCCTTTAGCGCCTCGAGCGCCTCGAGTTCGACCAGGTCGGCGACCGTATTGACGCCGTAAGCGAGGCGGATGGGCTCGGTGCCGGGGTTGTCCTTCAGGCACAGCAGCATCGACAGGAAGGGCGCCAGGCCGGTGCCGCCGGCGAGCATCAGCACCGGGCGCTCGACCGGGCGCAGGTAGAAGCTGCCATAGGGGCCGCTGAACATCATGAAGTCGTCGACCTTCGCCTTCTGTCGAATGTAGGTGCTCATCAGGCCGTCGGGCACGTCGCGGATGAGGAAGGACAGCTCTGTCTGGTTGGGTGCGGAGCTGAACGAGAACGAGCGTGTCTCCTTGGTCCCCGGCACCTGCAGGTTGACGTACTGCCCGGGCAGGAAGCCGACCGGCGTCTCCGATTGCAGGGTGAAGGACACCGTGGTCGGCGAGTCGCGGTCGATCCTCGCCATCTTGGCGCCATAGGTGCCGACCTCGGTCTTGCACGCCGCCGACGAGGCGGGGACGCGCACGACGCAGTCGGACGTGGGTTTCATCTGGCAGGTGAGGACGTAGCCTGCGGCCGCCTCGTCTTCGGTCAGGGCGTCGTCGATGTAGACGCCCATCTCGAAGCTGCCGCTCTCGCAGTGGCACTTGCAGGTGCCGCAGGCGCCGTCACGACAGTCGAGCGGGATGTTGATCTTGGCGCGGTAGGCCGCATCGCAGACCAGTTCATCGGCTTCGCAGGGGATGATCCGTGACACCCCGTCCTCGAACTGCAGCGCAATGTTGTACGACATGAATTCCTCCTTCTCCGTCTGAGCTCTGGGGCCGCTCAGATGTGGTAGATGTCGAGCAGGTGGTGGATGTAGTCGTTCTTCAGGACCACGTACTTGCGCTTGATCAGCGGCTTGTCGCCGGAGGTGTCGATGGTGTAGCGCGAGGTGCCGAAATAGAGATCGACGATGTCGTAGCGGAAGCTGTGCGTGGTCCAGTTGAAGCTGACCTCGCAGCTGTTCTCGTCCTGCGACAGGATCTCGATGTTGTTGATCGCGTGGCCCGTGCGGGTGTCGGGCGTGGACGCGCTCGAGCGGTCGGTCTCGATGCGGAAGACGCGGTCCTCCAGACCCTGCTTGCTCGGGTAGTAGATCAGCGAGACTTCGTTGTGCGGGTCGGTCGTCAGCCTGTCGTCGTCGTCCCACGAGGGCATGAAGAACTCCACGTCCGGCGCGTAGAAGGCCAGCCAGTCGTGCCAGCGCATTTCGTCGAGGGCGCGGGCCTCGCTGTAGAGGAAGGTTTGAACGTCTTGGTAGGAAAGCATGTCACTTGTCTCCGCTGGCTTGTTCGGCGGCAAAGGCCTTCTTCATGGTCTCGAGCCAGTACTCGTGCTGTCCGATGTACAAGCCCTCGTCTTCGGTCTTGATGCAGCTCAGCTCCGGCTTCAGGCCGATCAGGTCGGCGTTCTCGTCCGGGCCCTTGACCCAGTGCATCGCGCCGCGGCTCATGTCGTTCCACTTCACC
>JBFGUQ010000443.1:0-2158 GCA_041565515.1 Rhodocyclaceae bacterium
CAGGCTGGTGGGACGGGCGATGGCGATCTCGCGCAGGGTGGCGTCGTGGAAGATGACGTAGGCGGGGACGTTGCGTTCCTTCGCCTGCGCCGCGCGCCAAGCGCGCAGGCGGTCGAACAGGGTGGTGGGAACGCCGTCGGGGATGTCCAGCGCGGGGGCGCTGCGGCGCTTGCTGCGGCCGCGGCTGCGTTCGGTCTCGACGCGCAGATGGAAATCGGCCTCGCCGCGCAGCAGCGGGCGGGCGTGGTCGGTGAGGGTCAGCGCGTTGTAGCGCTCGTGATCCACCGCCACGAGCTCGCGCGCGACGAGCTGGCGGAACACCGTGCGCCAGCGCTTCTCGTCGAGCTCGCTGCCGATGCCGAAGGTGCTGATGTCCGCGTGGCCGCGCTCTAGCACCTTCTCGGTGCGCTCGCCGCGCAGCACGTCGATGAGGTGGCCGGCGCCATAGCGCTGGCCGGTGCGATAGACGCAGGACAGTGCCTTGCGCGCCGCGTCGGTGGCGTCCCAGGTCTGCGGCGGGTTCAGGCAGTTGTCGCAGTTGCCGCAGGGCGCGGCCTGTTCGCCGAAGTAGGCGAGCAGGTGCTGGCGGCGGCAGGTGGTGGCCTCGACCAGGCCGACGAGGACGTCGAGGCGGTTGCGCGCGAGGCGCTTGAACTCCTCGCCGCCTTCGGATTCGTCGATCATGCGCCGCTGCTGCACCACGTCCTGCGCGCCCCAGGCCATCCACGCCTGCGCGGGCAGGCCGTCGCGGCCGGCGCGGCCGGTCTCCTGATAATAGCCCTCGATCGAACGCGGCAGGTCGAGGTGGGCGACGAAGCGCACGTCGGGCTTGTCGATGCCCATGCCGAAGGCGATCGTCGCCACCATGATCAGCCCGTCCTCGCGCAGGAAGCGGGTCTGGTGTTCGGCGCGGACCTCCTGTGCCAGGCCGGCGTGGTAGGGCAGGGCCTTGAGTCCCTGTTGCTGCAGCCAGGCGGCGGTCTCCTCGACCTTGCGTCGCGACAGGCAGTAGATGATGCCGGCATCGGACGGGAAGTCCTCGCGGATGAAGTTCAGCAGCTGGCGGCGCGGATCGTCCTTGTCGACGATGGTGTAGCGGATGTTCGGGCGGTCGAAGCTGGAGATGAAGCGGCGCGCGTCGTCCAGGCGCAGGCGGTGGGCGATCTCCTCGCGCGTCTGGCGGTCGGCGGTGGCGGTCAACGCGATGCGCGGGATCGCCGGGTAGCGCTCGGGCAGGATCGACAGCTGCAGGTATTCCGGGCGGAAGTCGTGGCCCCACTGCGACACGCAATGGGCCTCGTCGATCGCGAACAGCGCGAGCCGGTGGGTGTCGCGCAGGTGGTCGAGCTGGTCGAGGAAGCGCGGCGTCATCAGGCGCTCGGGGGCGACGTAGAGCAGGTCGAGCTCGCCGGCGTACAGAGCGCGCTCGACCGCGCGCGCGGCCTCGGCGTCGAGGCTGGAATTGAGGAAGGCGGCGCTCACCCCGGCCTCGACCAGCGCGCTGACCTGGTCGTGCATCAGCGCGATCAGCGGCGAGACGACGATCGCCGTGCCCTCGCGCAGCAGCGCCGGCACCTGGAAGCACAGCGACTTGCCACCGCCGGTGGGCATCAGCACCAGGGCGTCGCCGCCGCCGGCGACGTGCTCGACGACGGCCTGCTGCTCGCCGCGGAAGGCGGCGTAGCCGAACACATGCTCGAGGACGTGAAGCGCGGAAGGGAAGGGGGCGGTGGTGGCAGACATTGCCCGCGATTGTAGCGGCTTCTGCACCGGCAGGCTGCGCGGATGCGGGCGCCGGCGCGGCTCGTCGCAGGCGCGGATCCCGATGAGCTGCCGGTAGTGATCCGGGTGGACAGTCTTCTGTTTGTCCTGGACAAACGTGCACGTGGCGTTTAGTATTCCGCCATCCAATACGGTCGGGGCCTGCCCCAACACCGCCATGAACGACATCTCCCGCACCGAAGCCTTCCTCAGCATCGCCGCCGTTGAACGTGACACCGGGCTGGCGAAAGACACCCTGAGGGTATGGGAGCGGCGCTACGGCTTTCCCGCGCCGGAGCGCGACGCGAACGGCGAGCGGCTGTATCCGCAGGAGCAGGTGGACAAGCTGCGCCTGATCCGCCGCCTGCTCGACCACGGCCAGCGCCCTGCGCGCATC
>JBFGUQ010000444.1:0-2156 GCA_041565515.1 Rhodocyclaceae bacterium
AGCTGCTCGTAGGTCTGGACGCGCATCTCGAGCCAGGTGGAATTGAGCACCTCCCACATGTCGGCGGTGATCGTGCCGCGCACCGCGTGGGCGTTCTCGCGCGCCGATTGCAGGCACGACCAGATCGACGACGGGTTGTCGGCGTCGTACACCATGAAGCGCAGCACGTTGTCGGCATTCACCTCGCCATACTTGGCGAAGAAGGCCTTCTCGAGGCTGTTGAGGTAGATGACGGCGGTCCAGTTCTGGTTCGTCGCCTCGACCGACTGTGGAACCATCGACATCTGCCAGGAAACGTCGAGCATTCGGGCGAGACACTCTGCGCGCTCGATATAGCGCGACATCCAGTACAGGTGATCAGCGGTGCGACTCAGCATATATGTTCTCCCTTGAGACCCGAGGCCTCAGTCTTCCAGCACCCAGGTGTCCTTGGTACCACCGCCCTGCGAGGAATTGACCACCAGCGAGCCCTCCCTGAGGGCCACGCGGGTGAGCCCGCCCGGCACCATCTGGATGCCGTTGCCCGACAGCACGAAGGGCCGCAGGTCGAGGTGGCGCGGCGCGATGCCGCTTTCGACGAAGGTGGGACAGTTCGACAGCGCCAGCGTGGGCTGGGCGATGTAGCCCTCCGGACGGGCGAGCAGCAGCTGGCGGAAACGCTCGATCTCCTCGCTGCTGGCGGCGGGGCCGACGAGCATGCCGTAGCCGCCGGCGCCGTGCACCTCCTTCACCACCAGCTCGGGCAGATGGTCGAGCACGTACTTCAGGTCCTCCGGCTTGCGGCACATGTAGGTGGGCACGTTGTTGAGGATCGGCTCCTCGCCGAGGTAGAAGCGGATCATCTCGGGCACGTAGGGGTAGATCGACTTGTCGTCGGCGACACCGGTACCGATCGCGTTGGCCAGCGTCACCCGCCCGGCCTTGTAGGCGGCGAGCAGGCCGGGCACGCCGAGCATGGAGTCGGGGCGGAAGACCTCGGGGTCGAGGAAATCGTCATCGACCCGGCGATAGATCACATCGACCCGCTGCGGGCCCTGCGTGGTGCGCATCCACACGGTTTCGTCCTGCACGAAGAGGTCGCGCCCCTCGACCAGTTCGACGCCCATCTGCTGGGCGAGGAAGGTGTGCTCGAAGTAGGCGCTGTTGTATGCGCCGGGGGTGAGCACCACGACGGTCGGCTCATCCACGCCCTGCGGGGCGATCGCGCGCAGGTTGTCCAGCAACAGGTCCGGGTAATGCTGCACCGGCGCCACCTTGTGGCGGGCGAAGAGTTCCGGGAAGAGACGCATCATCATCTTCCGGTCCTCGATCATGTAGGACACGCCGGAGGGAACGCGCAGGTTGTCTTCCAGCACGTAGAACTCGCCCTCGCCGGCGCGCACCACGTCCACCCCGGCGATGGCGGCGTAGATCTCGCCCGGCACGTCCACCCCACGCATCTCGGGACGGTACTGGGCGTTGTTGAGCACCTGCTCGGCCGGGATGTGGCCCGCGGCGAGGATCTTCTGGTCGTGGTAGATGTCGTGCAGGAAGCAGTTCAGCGCCTTGACGCGCTGGCGCAGGCCGGCCGCCATGTCCGCCCATTCGGCGGCAGGGATGATGCGCGGCACGATGTCGAAGGGGATCAGCCGCTCATTGCCCGACTCCTCGCCGTACACCGCGAAGGTGATGCCGACACGATGAAAGGCGAGGTCGGCCTCCGCGCGCTTGCGCTCGATGCGTTCGGGATCGGCGGACTTCAACCACTCGTCATAGCCTTGGTAATGGGGCCGCACACTGCCGTCAGGCGCGTGCATTTCGTTGTAGAAACCCATGGACACGCCTCTATTGATGTCGAACGGTGTGTTCAGAGCATACTCCGTACCATCCCGGCAGGACATGCGGGAATATCCTGCCGGGGCCTCGTTTGGCCTTGTCACGCACCAGACCGGTGCATCGCGCGACGACCAGGCGCACCGTTCAGGGGCGCAGCCGGACGCGGCTTCCGCGCACGTCCTGCACGACCTCGATGGCGACGTCGATCTGCTGCTTCATCTCCTCCACATGTGAGATCACGCCGACCATCCGGCCCTTCTGCTGCAGGTCGTTCAGCGTCTTCATCGCCATGTCGAGCGATTCCGGGTCGAGGCTGCCGAAGCCCTCGTCGATGAACAAGG
>JBFGUQ010000445.1:0-2151 GCA_041565515.1 Rhodocyclaceae bacterium
AAGCGCTTGATCAGGATCAGGGCGAGCAGGCTGCCGAGGCCGAAGCCGACCGAGGGCAGGTGCACGCCGTTGGCGGCGCCCATGACATCGACGAAGCCGATGACGAGGTGGTCGGCGTTGCGCATGACCAGGCCGAGCAGGGGCGGGATCTGGGTCAGGCAGATGATCAGGGCGGACGCGTTGACGAATCCCATAAGCACCGGCACCGACAGCAGGTTGAGCAGCCAGCCCATGCGCAGTACGCCGAGCGCGAGCTGGATCAGGCCGGACAGCAGGGCGAGCAGGATGGCCAGACCGAGCAGGGCGGGCGCATCGACCCCGGCGAAGGGCAGGATGCTCGCTCCGGTAAGGAGGCTGGTGAGGGCGACCGGGCCGGTCGACAGCTGCCCGCAGGAACCGAACAGCGCCGCGACCACCAGCGGCGCCATCGCCGCATAGAGGCCGACGTGCGGCGGCAGCCCGGCCAGCTTGGCATAGGCCAGGGCCTGGGGGATCATGACCAGCGCCACCGTCATGCCTGCGAGCACGTCGCCCCGCAGCCCGCGCTCGGCCCACTGGCGTGGCCAGGCGAGGAAGGGCATCAGGCGTTCGGCAGTCGGCTGGGGCGGCATGTGCCTGCATGAAGGATGTATTCCCGGCATAGTAGCAAAGGCATGACGCGCGGGGCCTCGGCCACGCGCCAGCGTCGCGGCGCTGCACTCGCGGCCGAGCGGGTCTGGGGTAAACCCCGATCGCATGGGCGGTCTGCCTTGCTTATCATCGAGCTTGTCTGACAAGTAGATAACGACTATCGTTACATCCATGCTCGCCACCAAATTCCAACGCCCCCCGCGCCTGAGCGACACGGTTTCGCGCCAGCTCGAAAGCTGGATTCGCGAACTCGGTCTGGCGCCGGGGACGCAATTGCCTACCGAGAAGTCGCTGTGCGAACGCTTCGGCGTCAGCCGTGCGGTGGTGCGCGAGGCGATCTCGCGCCTCAAGGCCGAAGGCTGCGTCGAGACGCGACAGGGGCTGGGGGCGTTCGTGGCGGCGAATCCGGGCGAGGGCAGCTTCCGGCTCGACGGCGATACGGTTTCTGCCGGTGACGAGGCCGCCGACATCCTGGAGTTGCGCTGCATGGTCGAATGCGGTGCCGCCGAGCTCGCGGCGCGGCGGCGCAGTCAGGCTGAACTCGCCCGCATCGAGCGTGCGCTGGACGACATGGATCGCGCGCTCTCCACCGGCGGAGAAGGTGCGCTGGCGGACGACGCCTTTCACGTCGCCATCGCCGCCGCGTCGGGCAACCGCCAGCTCGAGCGCTTCCTCGCCTACATGGGGCGCCAGTTTTCCGATTCGCGTCTGCCGACCTGGAGCGAGGACGGTCACCGCGCCGGGCGCGCGGCCGAGGCGCAGGCGGAGCATCGACGCATCTTCGAGGCAATCCGCGACGGTCGGGCCGACGCCGCAGGTGCCGCGGCGCGCGAGCATCTGCTGGGCGCGGCGAGGCGCCTGGGCATTTCACCCCGTCACTGGCCCGCAATCGCGCCGGTCGGGCAATGATCGACACGGCCAGCATGACGGCCGAAACCAACGGAGGAAGGACATGAGTGTGGTAGCAGAGGTCGCCGTGGGCGAACGCGAGGCGGATTTCTCCGCCGTCGACAAGGCGAGGGTGGTGGAAGCGCTCTCGCGTGTGCTTCCCGTGGGCACGCTGATGTACGAGACCGAGGACCTGCACCCGTACGAATGCGACGGGCTGTCCGTCTATCGGGCGGTCCCGCTGGCGGTGGCCCTGCCGACCACCGAGGAGCAAGTGGTGGCGGTGCTCAAGGCCTGTTGCGAGCTCGGCGTGCCGGTGGTGGCAAGGGGAGCGGGTACCGGCCTGTCCGGCGGCGCGCTGCCCCACACGCGGGGCGTGCTGCTGTCGCTGGCGCGCTTCAACCGCATCCTGCGCATGGACAAGGAGTCGCGCACCGCGGTCGTCCAGCCCGGCGTGCGCAACCTCGCCATCTCGGAGGCTGCCGCGCCGCACGGCCTGTATTACGCGCCCGATCCCTCGTCGCAGATCGCCTGCACCATCGGCGGCAACGTCGCCGAGAACGCCGGCGGCGTGCACTGCCTGAAGTACGGACTCACCGTGCACAACCTGCTGCGGGTGCGTGGGGTCACGAT
>JBFGUQ010000446.1:0-2144 GCA_041565515.1 Rhodocyclaceae bacterium
GCACGAAATGTCGGGCGGCCAGCAGCAGCGCGTGGCACTGGCCCGCGCGCTCGCGCAGCGGCCCAAGCTGCTGCTGATGGACGAGCCCTTCTGGAACCTCGACGTGGAACTACGCGAGCGACTGTCGCACGAGGTGCGCGACATCATCAAGGCGACAAACACGACGGCCATCCTCGTCACCCACGACCAGCACGAAGCCTTCGCCGTGGCCGACGAGATCGGCATCATGCACGAAGGTCGCATCCAGCAGTGGGATACGCCCTACGACCTCTACCACCGTCCGGCGAACCGCTTCGTGGCCGACTTCATCGGTCAGGGGGCGTTCGTGCGCGGACGGGTGCTCAACGACCGCCAGGTCCAGGTCGAGCTCGGCACGCTCAACAGCACGATGCCGCTGGTGTGCGGCGAGGATTGCGCCGGCTGCACGCACGGCAGCGACGTAGACGTGCTCCTGCGTCCGGACGACATCGTGCACGACGACGCCAGCCCGCTGAAGGCGGAAGTGGCACACAAGGCGTTTCGCGGCGCAGACATCCTGTACACGCTCAGGCTCACCAGCGGCGCGAAGGTCCTGTCGCTCGTCCCCAGCCACCACAATCACGCCATCGGCGAACGAATCGGCATCCGCCTCGACGTGGACCACGTCGTCACCTTCCAGGATGCTGCAACCGGCCTCGACCCCGCGGCGCACCCGCCCGAGCCTGCCGCCGCGCCGGCCCGATGATCCCCTGGCTGTCCGGGCGGCCGGAATTCCCCCCGGTCGAGCATGCACTTCGCGAACCGGCCGGCCTGCTCGCCGCCGGCGGCGCGCTCACCCCCGAATGGCTGCTCGCTGCCTACCGCCACGCCACCTTCCCCTGGTTCAGTGCGGGCGAACCCATCCTTTGGTGGAGCCCCGACCCGCGCCTGGTCCTGGTCCCGGACGAGATCCGTATCCATCGCTCGCTGCGCAAGACCCTGCGCCGGCGCCGCTTCGAGGTGCGCCTCGACACGGCGTTCGCGCAGGTCCTGCGCGGTTGCGCGGCGCCCCGTGCTCCGGGCCTCGGCACCTGGATCACCGCGGAGATGCAGGCGGCCTACCTGCGCATGCACGAACTGGGCTACGCCCACAGTGTCGAATGCTGGCAGGAGGGCGCCCTGGTCGGTGGGCTCTACGGCATGGCCCTCGGCCGCGTCTTCTTCGGCGAGTCGATGTTCTCCACCGAGACGGATGCCTCGAAGGTGGCACTGGCGCATCTGGCGCGGCTGCTGGCAAGTTGGCAATATGCGGTCATCGACTGCCAGATGACGACGACACACCTGGTGTCGATGGGTGCGCGCGAGCTTCCGCGAGCAATTTTTGCCGGCGCGATTGCGCGCTGGGTCGATGAGGGTCCCTCGCCGGGACGCTGGCCGGCCGACGCCGCCGCGGCAATCGACTGGAACCGATCGGAAACCGAATCACCCACCTGAACGTTTTCGGGCAAGCGACGATGCAGCAGGACTATCCCTACGCGCTGATCCAGTTCTATGCAACGGCACCCTATGCCTGCTCGTACCTGCCCGATCGCATGGCCCGTTCGCAGGTGGCCACCCCCGGGCACCTCATCGACCCGCAGATCTACAGCGAACTCGTGCGGCGCGGCTTTCGCCGCAGCGGCGTATTTACCTACCGTCCGTATTGCGACCACTGCGATGCGTGCGTGCCGGTGCGGATTCCGGTCAGCCGCTTCCGGCCGGACCGCAGCCAGCGCCGCGCATGGACGCGGCACGCCGCGCTGAGCGCCTCCGAATGCACGCTGGAGTTCGTCGAGGACCACTACGCCCTCTACCAGCGTTACCAGGCGGCGCGCCACGCCGGCGGCGGGATGGACCTCGACAATCGCGAGCAATACACCCATTTCCTGCTGCAAAGCCACGTCGATACGCGGCTGGTCCAGTTCCGCGAAGACGGCGTGCTGCGCATGGTGAGCGTCATCGACCGCCTCACTGACGGTCTCTCGAGCGTCTATACCTTCTACGACCCCGACGTCGCCCGCGCCGCCTACGGAACCTTCGGCATCCTATGGCAGATCGAGGCCTGCCGGCGGCTGCGGCTACCCTACCTCTATCTGGGGTACTGGATCGCCGAGAGCCCCAAGATGGCCTACAAGTCGCGCTTCGGC
>JBFGUQ010000447.1:0-2120 GCA_041565515.1 Rhodocyclaceae bacterium
CTGGTGAAGGGTGCTGTGCCGGGTGCCAAGGGTGGCGACGTTGTCGTCCTCCCGGCGGTCAAGGCGTAAGGAGCGAGGCGCAATGGAACTGAAACTCTTGAATGACCAGGGGCAGCCCGCGTCGACGCTGCAGGCGTCCGACCTGCTGTTCGGTCGTGATTACAACGAAGCGCTGGTGCATCAGGTCGTGACCGCCTATCTGGCGAACGCCCGCTCCGGCAATCGTGCGCAGAAGGGCCGTTCGGACGTGGCCAAGTCCACCCGCAAGCCCTTCCGTCAGAAGGGTACGGGCAACGCTCGTGCCGGTATGGCGTCGAGCCCGCTGTGGCGTGGCGGCGGCAAGATCTTCCCGAATTCTCCGGACGAGAACTTCAGCCAGAAGGTCAACCGCACGATGTACCGTGCGGGCGTGGCCGCGATCCTGTCGCAGCTCGTACGCGAGGATCGTCTCGCAGTGGTCGAGAGCTTCAGCGTTGAGGCGCCCAAGACGCGCCTGCTGTCGCAGAAGCTCAAGGGCATGGGCCTGGATTCGGTGCTCGTGATTACCGACGACATGGACGAGAACCTGTTCCTGTCTTCGCGCAACCTGCACAGCGTGCTGGTGCTCGAGGTGCAGGAGGCGGATCCGGTGTCGCTCGTGCGCTTCCCGAAGGTGATCGTCACCAAGGGTGCGCTGGCGAAGATGGAGGAGGCGTGGCAATGAGCGCGATCAGTCAGGAACGTCTGTTGCAGGTGCTGCTCGCGCCGCAGATCTCCGAGAAGGCGACCTATGTCGCCGACAAGAACGAGCAGGTGGTGTTCAAGGTCGCCACCGACGCTACCAAACCTGAAGTGAAGGCGGCAGTCGAGCTGCTGTTCAAGGTCGAGGTGAAGTCGGTCCAGGTGGCGAACGTCAAGGGCAAGACCAAGCGGTTCGGCAAGATGATGGGTCGCCGCAAGGACTGGAAGAAGGCTTTCGTTAGCCTCAAGCCCGGCCAGGAAATCAACTTTGCGGCTGGGGAGTGATAGGTCATGGCACTGGTAAAACTCAAGCCCACTTCTGCGGGTCGTCGTGCCCAGGTCAAGGTGGTGAACCCGAATCTTTACAAGGGTCGCCCCGTCGCCAGCCTGGTCGAGAAGCAGTCGAAGAACGCCGGCCGCAACAACAACGGCCGGATCACCGTCCGTCACCAGGGTGGCGGTCACAAGCAGCACTATCGCCTGGTCGATTTCCGTCGCAACAAGGACGGCATCGTGGCGAAGGTCGAGCGCATCGAGTATGACCCGAACCGCTCTGCCCACCTCGCGCTGCTGTGCTACGCCGACGGCGAGCGCCGCTACATCATCGCCCCGCGCGGGGTCGAGGTCGGCGCGCAGCTCATGAGTGGCGTGGAAGCGCCGATCAAGGCCGGCAATGCCCTGCCGATCCGGAACATCCCGGTCGGCTCGACGATTCACTGCATCGAAATGAGTCCGGGCAAGGGTGCGCAGATCGCACGCGCCGCCGGCACTTCGGTCCAGCTGCTGGCGCGCGAAGGTTCCTATGCCCAGCTGCGTTTGCGTTCGGGCGAGATCCGGCGTGTGCATGTCGAGTGTCGCGCCACCATCGGCGAAGTCGGCAACGAAGAGCACGGTCTGCGCAAGATCGGCAAGGCCGGCGCGAACCGCTGGCGCGGCATCCGCCCGACCGTTCGCGGTGTGGCGATGAACCCGGTGGATCACCCGCACGGTGGTGGCGAAGGCCGTACCGGCGAGGCACGCGAGCCGGTGAGCCCGTGGGGTACGCCGAGCAAGGGTTACCGTACCCGCCGCAACAAGCGCACTGACAACATGATCGTGCAGCGTCGGCACAAGCGTTAAGGGGTAAGAGATGGCACGTTCTATCAAGAAAGGCCCGTTCATCGACGCGCACCTCCTGAAGAGGGTCGACGCGGCACGGGCCAGCAACGACAAGCGCCCGATCAAGACGTGGTCGCGTCGTTCCACGGTTCTGCCGGACTTCGTCGGTCTGACGATCGCGGTCCACAACGGCAAGCAGCACATTCCGGTGTATGTGACCGAAAACATGGTCGGCCACAAGCTCGGCGAGTTCGCGCTGACGCGTACCTTCAAGGGTCACGCGGCGAGCAAGAAAGCGAAGC
>JBFGUQ010000448.1:0-2112 GCA_041565515.1 Rhodocyclaceae bacterium
ACGGTGCACCGCGATCAGGTCGCCGTCGAGGATGCCGGCGTCGCGCATGCTCAGGCCGCGCACCCGCAGCAGGTAGTCGGCGCGCGGGGAGAACAGCGCAGGATCGACCTGGTAGCGGGCTTCGACATGCTCGGCCGCCAGAATGGGGCTGCCTGCCGCCACGCGCCCGACGAGCGGCAGGCCGAGCGCCTCGGCCAGGCGGATGCCGCGTGCACGGCCTTCCTCGAGCAGGATTGCGCCCTTGGCGGCGAGTGCCCGCAGGTGGGTCTCTGCGGCGTTGGGCGAACGGAAGCCGAAGGCGGTGCAGACTTCGGCGCGGGTGGGCGGACGACCTTCGGATTCCACCGTGTCGCGGATGAAGCCGAGGATTTCCTGCTGACGGGCGGTGAGATTTTCGCTGCGTGTACTCATTACAGCCTCCATGTTCATGACTGTAATTTTAAACAGTTATCCGGAATCGGCAAGCGCTGATGCGGGGTGGCGCCGGCGCATCTCCCGCGCCCGGTCGCAATCGTGCCGGTCGCCGCTCAGGGGATCAGGACCGCAGCGCCCTGCAAGGCGCCGCGGCGCAAGCTCTCCAGGGCGTCGTTGGCCTCGGCGAGCGGGAACCGGCTCACCTCGGTGCGCACCGGCACCTGCGGGGCGATGGCGAGGAATTCGTCGCCGTCCCGGCGGGTGAGATTGGCCACCGATACGACGCGGCGTTCGCCCCAAAGGATCGAATACGGGAAGCTGGGAATGTCGCTCATGTGAATGCCCGCGCACACCACCGTTCCCCCCTTGGCCACGGCGCGCAGTGCGGCCGGCACCAGGGCGCCGACCGGGGCGAAGATGAGCGCGGCATCGAGCGCCACCGGCGGAGGCTCCTCCGAGGCGCCGGTCCATACCGCACCGAGTTCGCGGGCGAAGGCCTGGCTGTCGTGGTCGCCGCGCCGGGTGAAGGCGAACACCTCGCGTTCTTGCCACCTCGCCACCTGGGCAATGATGTGGGCGGCCGCGCCAAAGCCGTAGATGCCGAGCCGCCGCGCTTCACCGGCCATCACCAGGGCGCGATAGCCGATGAGGCCGGCACACAGCAGCGGCGCCGCCTCGGCCGCATCGACAGACTCGGGCAGCGCGAAGCAGTAGCGCGCATCGGCCACCGCGTACTCCGCATAGCCCCCGTTGATCTGGTAGCCGGTGAAGCGCGCGTCGTCGCAAAGGTTCTCGCGCGCGCTGTGGCAGAAGGCGCAGTGGCCACAGGTCCAGCCCAGCCAGGGCACGCCGATCCGCTGGCCGCGGGCGATTCCCTCGACCCCGTTCCCGAGCGCGGCGACGCGACCGACGATCTCGTGGCCCGGCACCATCGGCAGCACGGGATCGGGCAGTTCGCCATCGATCAGGTGAAGATCGGTGCGGCAAACGCCGCAGGCCTCGACCTGCAGCAGGATCTGCCCCGCGCCGGGCGCCGGCACCGGCAGCTCGGCCAGTCTGAGCGCCTGGCCGGGACGGTCGAACAACATCGCGCGCATTGTCGCGGGGTGGTTTTCGGACATCGCGGACCTCCGTTCGTCCTGCCTCGATGATGCACTGCGGCTTGAGCACCGTGCACATCTGGGCTATTGCTTCAATGAGGTGTCCAGCCCCGGCACCTGCTCGGTCGGTAAAACAGGGAGGAACACCATGATGATCATTCAGCCCCAAGCCCACTCTGGCTCCGGTGGTCTTCGCCGGGGCTCTCGGCTAAAATCCGCCTCACGTCAGGGAGACCACATGCTGAAGAGCGGGGATATCGCACCAGCGTTTTCGTTACCGGACGCCGACATGGAGATTTTCGATCTCGCGTCCGTACTCGGCAAGCACAATGTGGTCCTCTACTTTTACCCCCGCGACAAGACGCCGGGATGCACGCTTCAGGCGGCCGACTTCAGCGATCATGAGGACGATTTCGCCCGCTACGACTGCATCGTGGTCGGCGTCAGTCCGGACGACTGCCTTACTCACGCCGAATTCCGTGATGACGAAGGGCTGTCCATCCGCCTGCTGGCGGACTGCGACAACGAGGTCAGCCGGCTCTACCACGCCTGGCGGCCGAAGGAAGTCGACGGTGTGAAAAAGATGGGCGTGCGGCGA
>JBFGUQ010000449.1:0-2105 GCA_041565515.1 Rhodocyclaceae bacterium
GACCTCGAACGGCCCGCCGCGGCAGTTCCTGAGGCTGTCGACGAGCACGCGGTAGCGCTTGCGGTCGGACATCGAATGCGGCCCGCAGTCGTCCGGGGTGAGCGTGGGCAGGATGCCCACCAGCGCGATGCGTCCGCCGAAGCCGGCCGCGCATTGCCTCAACGCGTCGAGCTTGGCGAGCATCTCGCGTTCGGTGGCGCGAAAGGCCTGTGCCGACAGCCGATAGGGGGAGAGGTTGTACTCGAGGTTGTAGCGATTGAGTTCGAGCGTGAGCTGGGGGTCGCAGGCGGCATCGAGGATCTGCTGATTGATGTAGAGCGGGCCGCCCTCCGCGTCGATGATGTACATCTCGAGCTCGGCGCCGAGCGACGCCTCGCCCCGGCCGAAGCCCGGGCGCCCCAGCAGCTGCTTGAGCGCAGCCAGGTTGTCGCGCAGCTTGGCCGAGAAATCCTCGTACATCTGCGCGGTGAAGCCGGCCTCGGAGATTTCGATGCCCATCGCTCACGCTCCCTCGTAGTCTGTCGCGGGCAATGCCTTCCGGCTTTCCCGGCCGCGCCCCGGCCGCGGCAGGCCATGCTGAGGACCCGGGCTGCGATCAGGCCATCCGCACCGCGGTGCCGCTGACGACGACCATCATCATGCCATTGGCTTCGCCGAGGACCTCGTAGTCGAAGTCGATGCCGATGATGCCGTTCGCGCCCATGTCCTTCGCCGCGTCCACCATGTCCTCCAGCGCCGCATCGCGTGCGCCCGAGAGCGCGCGCTCGTAGCCGCCGGCGCGGCCGCCGACCACGTCGCGCACCGATGAGAACAGGTCGCGAAAGATGTTGGCGCCAATGATCGCCTCGCCGTTGACGACGCCGAGATACTCGTCGATGCGGGGGCCATCCGCGCGGGGCACCACGGTGGCGAGGAAGAAGTCCTTGTCTGCTTTCGAGAACCAACCCATGACGGCTCCTTGATCGAGTGGACTGCGGCAGGCGAACCCGGCCGCGGCCGGCCAGGCCGGGGCGTCAGCGCCCGACGAGGCCGAGGTAGGCCGTTCTCGTGCCGGGCGAGACGGCGGCCAGCACCTGCTCGTACGAAGTCTTGTGCCGCGCCAGCAACCTCGCCGACGCCACGGTCTTCGACTTGCAGTACCAGTGGCAGGTGTGCTGCATCAGGTACAGCTCGGCGGACAGCGTGAAGGCCTTGTCCCTGGGCGTCCGCGACTCGCGGTTGTGCACGACGTCGTCGATTCCCCGCGCATGGATGTCGAGCGCCTTGCGCAGATCGAACGCGGCGTGGGGAAAGAGCTGCTGCGCGAACGGGACCGCCCAGGCGAGGGTGCTCACGCGCACCTCGGCGGCATCCAGTCGCGACATCTCCGCGGCAAAGCGGCCGAACTGATCGTTCAGTGCCTCCTCCTTGACGTTCATCAGACCCCAGATCTGTTCCCGGCGTTCGTCGTCGCCCGCCGCCAGCGCGCGCAGGTAGCCCTCGGTCAGGCCTTCCATGAGCTTCTCGATCTGGTAGTTGCGCAGATGATCTGCCAGCAGGGCGATGCGCCGGCGCTGGTCGCGGGTCTTGATGACGTAGGCGCCAAGACCGAACAACATCAGAAGAGCATAGGTTTCCATACCTTATTGTCCTGCCGTTGGCCTGCAGCGGCAATGGCCTGTTCGAGGTGGCGGTCGTCGGCCTGCCTGGGCTGCGGCCGGGCCGGATCGCCGGATGACTGCAAGGGACAGGACAGCGCAAAGACCCGAGTAGCGTCCGGCCGCCGCTTGCAAGTCGCGGCTCACTGTCTAGATTGGAATCAGGTCTTAGTGCAGTCAGCCAGTGGTTCGCGTCGACGGCTCGACAAAGCGGGCAATGCCCGGGCGCCTCGCTCGCGGTTGCGAATCGTCGTCCGTCGTCCGGCTGGCGCAGGGCCAGGAGTGCTCAAATGCCGTGCAAGCTTACCGAAATCGCGACCGATGTCTTCCGCCTGTCGAGCTTCCATCCCGGGTTCGGCATCCAGTTCAACCAGTTTCTCGTCAGGGATGACGAGCCCTTCCTGATGCATACCGGATTCCGCAGCATGTTCCAGACGACGCTCGAGGGCGTGAGTTCGCTCATCGATC
>JBFGUQ010000450.1:0-2075 GCA_041565515.1 Rhodocyclaceae bacterium
ACTCCAGATGGCCGACCGGCAGCCCGATGCCGACACGCCCGCCGACACCGCCCCGCCGCCCCTGCTGGCCGACCCGGCGCTGCTGGCCGGCCTGCGTCACGACATGCTGCGCTTCGCGCGGCTGCAGCTGCGCGACGATGCCCTCGCCGAAGACGCGGTGCAGGAGGCGATCGAGGCCGCGCTGGCCGGGGTGCACCGCTTTGCCGGCCAGGCTGTGCTGAAGACCTGGGTGTTCGGCATCCTGCGACACAAGATCGTCGACGCCATGCGCCATGGCAAGCGATGGGTGGCGCTGTCGGCCGTCATCGACGAGGATGGCGGCACCGATGAAGCGGTGGACGCCCTGTTCCGCGCCAATGGCCACTGGCAGCCGGCGAGTCGCCCGGGGGATTGGCCCGCGCCCGACGACGCACTGTCGAGCCGGCAGTTCTGGGCGGTGTTCGAGGCCTGCCTGGACAAGTTGCCGCCGAACCTGGCGCGCGTGTTCATGATGCGCGAGATGCTGGGACTGAGTACCGAGGAGATCTGCAGCCAGTTGGACATGACCGCCAACAACTGCCATGTCATCCTGCACCGGGCGCGCACGCGCTTGCGCGCCTGCCTCGAGAAGAACTGGTTCGCTGCCGGGGAGACGCCCCCATGCTGAGCTGCAAGCAGGCTACGCGGCTGGCGTCCCAGGCACTCGACCGCCCCTTGAGCCTGCGCGAGCGCCTCGGCCTGCGGGCGCACCTAATGATCTGCGCCGGCTGCGCGCAGTTCGAACGCCAGCTCGGTTTCCTGCGCGAGGCCTCGAAACGCTTCGCCGATGGTGCGGCAGCCGCCGGCGACGAAGCCGATGGCGAGGCCTCAGGCGGACACGGCTGCGGCGGGCGCGATCAGCGCCGCCATTGAGCCGCATCCCGCGCTGCCAAACCTAGGCATCCATCATCACGCGATTGCGACCGCCCTGCTTTGCCGCGTAGAGGGCGCGGTCGGCGCGGACGAAGAAGTCCTCGAATTTCTCGCCGCTGCGGAACATCGCCACGCCGATCGACACCGTGAACGGCGTCACCGAGAGCTGGTCCTGCCTGCGCGTCAGCCGCAGGCGCTCGATGCGGGTGCGGATCGTCTCCGCCACCCGCACCGCGCCCTTGAGCGGCGTATCGGGCAGGACGACGATGAACTCCTCGCCGCCGTAACGCACCGCCAGGTCCTCCCCGCGGGTGGACTTGCGCACGGTGTCTGCCACGTGGCGGATCACGACGTCGCCGATGGCGTGACCGTAGCTGTCGTTGATGCGCTTGAAATGGTCGATGTCGAGCATCACCATCGCCACCGGCGTGTCCGTCCCAGCGCCGAGCACGTCCTCGAGCCGCTGCTCCAGGCCACGCCGGTTGAGCAGCCCGGTGAGCGGGTCGATCATCGCTTCGCGGCGATGGCGCTCGAGTTCGTGCCGGAGCTGGCGCGACTCGGTGTCCGCCGACGCCAGGCTGCTTCGCAGCGCCTCGTTGCCCGAGCGCGCCCTGCGTGTGGCCACCAGAAGGTCGGTCGCGATCGCGCGCACGGCGGAGCCGCGCGCTTCGTCGCCCAGACGCACGATGCCGTGCTCCATCGTCGCGCCGAAACCTGCGGCATTGCGGTCGGCCTCGGCGATGTTTCCCAGCACGTTCTCGACGATCTGCTGCAGGTTGCCGCCGATGCCGCGCAGGCTGCGGAACTGTTCGTGCACGAGGTATTCGTCGTAGAGCTCGCGCATCAGCAACTCGTCGAGCGGCCTGCCCTCGCCCAGATAGACATCGAGGCGCTCGTTCAAGGCCGTCGAGGACGCAACCAGGTATTCGTAGGCCACCGCGTAATTCACCGGCAGCGGCGACAACTCGTGCTCGCCGAGGAAATCGAGGACGCGAAGCGCGAGCGCCCGGCCGGTGGCCGCGCCGGGCCGGTCGGGCGAGCGGGTATTCGATTCGATGCGTTCGTTCATGCGGGTTCCGGCTGGAGTCTGGGCAAACTGGAACGGGTCGAGCATTCTCTCACTTTCGGCCGGGGTAGTCTCGCTCCAGACAGGGTTATTCGTGCGCTTCTGCGCATCGCCCTTC
>JBFGUQ010000451.1:0-2071 GCA_041565515.1 Rhodocyclaceae bacterium
GCGGCCGACCACGCCAACGAGGCGAAGTCGCGCTTTCTCGCCGCCGCGAGCCACGATCTGCGCCAGCCGCTGTGCGCGATCTCGCTCTACGTCGAAGCCCTGGCCGAGAAGCTCGGGCCCGGCCAGGGCGAGCTGGTCGCCGGCTTGCGCGAATGCGTGGGTAACCTGAGCCAGCTCCTCAACGACCTGCTCGATCTGTCGAAGCTGGATGCGGGCGTGGTCGTGCCTGCCGTCAGCGACTTCGCGGTGGCGGAGCTGTTCCGGCACCTCGAGGCGACTTTCGGCCCGACCGCGCGAGCGCGCGGGCTCAAGCTGCTGTTCCGGCCCTCCGGCCTGGCGGCACGAACCGATTCGGTGCTTTACCGGCGCCTGATCGGCAATCTGGTCAGCAATGCCATCTCATTCACGACCAGGGGAGGCGTGCTGGTAGCGTGCCGCGCGCATGGCGGGCGCCACTGGATCGAGGTTTGGGACACCGGTATCGGCATCCCCGAGGACAAGCGTGTCGAGATCTTCGAGGAGTACCGGCAGCTCGACACCCCGCCGAACAGTGCCCGGCGTGGCAGCGGGCTGGGCCTGGCAATCGTCGCCCGCACCGCGCGACTGCTCGGCGTCGAACTGCGGCTGCGGTCGCGACCCGGCAAGGGTTCGCTGTTCGCGGTCGAGTTGCCGCCGGGCATGTTGGTCGATGAGCAGCCCGCGCCTGCGCCCGCGGACGTTCCGCCTCGCAGCATCGGCCTGGTCGACGACAACCCCGCGCTGCTTGCCGCACTCGAGAGCGCCCTGCGGGCCGTGGGGCACGAGGTGGTCGCAGGGACCGACGGGCCCTCGCTGCTGGCCGCGCTGGGCGATGCCGCGCCGGACATCCTGATCTCCGACTATCGGCTCGGCAGCGGCCAGAGCGGGCTCGACGTGATCGGCGCCGCACGCGAGGTCTTCGGCGCCGGGCTGCCTGCGCTGCTGGTGACCGGCGACACCGACCCGAAGGTCATCCAGGCCTTGGCCGGGACGGGGATTCCGGTGCTGCACAAGCCGCTGGAAATGGCCGTCCTTCAGCGGATGATCGCCGAACTGACCTGATTGCAGCCGCCTGAGCGGGCGCGAAGGCTAACGCCACGACCACCTTCCGGGCGGGACGGCCATCGCGAGTTGCCGGCCGGCGCCGGCCTCGATGACGAGTTCCAGCGCATTGTTGCGGAGCAGGTGTGCCCTGGTGCCGATCGCTTCGAGAAGCGCCGGGACGTCCGGCCGCCGTGTTCGACCGGCGAACCAGTGGATGTGCCTGTCCAGCAGCGCCAGCCACGCTGCAAGCGACGCCTCGTCGAGCTGCACCAGGGTGATGTCGATGTCGCGCTTCATGCCGCAGCTTGCTCCTGTCTGAAAACTGTACAAAAATACAGTTTAACAGGAGTGCAAGTGATGAAGCCGAGTTACATGAACTGCCCCAGTTGTCACACGCCGGTTCCGGTGGACCGGTACGACCGCGCGTTCGCCGGGGCGGCGAGCTTTCTCGTGTGCCCCGCATGCAGTTTCGCCTTTCCGATGCCCTTGCCGGAGGCCATTGCGCCGCCGGCGCAAGTCGTGAGAGCGGCCCAGGAGCTGCGGCGCAGCACCGAATCCAGGAAGCAGGATCATCGAAGTGCTCGGCAGGAATGAGGCCAACGACGGCAGAGCGGGCGTGCGCATCGCGTTCAGAAGGGCACTGCGCTGTCGAAGATCATCGGCACGCGCGTGCGTGGGTGCATGAAGGCGATGCCGGCCGCGTGCAGGTGCATGCGCGAGTCGGGTGTCGACGGCCGCGACGAGGCGTAGAGCGGGTCGCCGACGATGGCGTGACCGATCGACAGCAGGTGGACGCGCAGCTGGTGGGTGCGCCCGGTGGCCGGCGCGAGCTCGACGCGGGCGGTCGCGCCCTCGCCCTCGCCGCTGTGCGAGACGACGCGGTAACGCGTCAGCGCGCGGCGGCCGCGAACCGGATCGACCATCTGGCGCGGGCGGTTCTCCGTGTCTTCGCCGAGCGGCAGGTCGATCTCTCCGGTGTCGAACGCCGGGTGGCCGTGCACCAGCGCGA
>JBFGUQ010000452.1:0-2019 GCA_041565515.1 Rhodocyclaceae bacterium
AAGGCCGGCACCCTCGGTGCCGGCCTTCTTTTTTACGCCTGGATCGTAGCTCGCGCGGGACGATTCAGAACTGGTCCTCCGCGAGTTCCAGCGCGCCGGCAGCGCCGTTGACCACGGCGTACGACAGTCCCGAGGCTTGCGACAGGATGTGATCGGCGTAGAAGCGGGAAGTCACGATCTTCGCCTCGTAGAAGCTCGCCTCGCCTTCGCCGGCCGCCAGCTTGCGCCGTGCAACGAGTGCGGCGCGCGCCATTTGCCAGCCGCCGGCGACGATGCCCAGCAACTTCAGGAAGGGCACCGACCCCACCGATGCTGCCTTGACGTCACCCGAGTAGGTGGCGAGGATGTAGGCGACCGCCTGTTCCACCGCGGTGATCGCGGAGTCGAGCGATCGCGCGATCGCGGCAAAGGCCTCGCCCTCGGCTGCCGCCGCCTCCGCCTGAACGGCCTTCATCTGCTCGAGCACCGCTGCGATCGTGGCGCCGTTTTCCCGGGCGATCTTGCGACCGACCAGATCGTTGGCCTGTATCGCCGTGGTGCCTTCGTAGATCGTCGTGATACGCGCATCGCGCAGATGCTGGGCCGCACCGGTCTCCTCGATGTAGCCCATGCCGCCGTGGATCTGCACGCCGGTCGACGCCACCTCGATCGAGTTCTCGGTGCACCAGCCCTTGACCACCGGAATCATCAGATCGACAAAAGCCTGGTTCTGCGCTCGCACCTTCTCGTCGGCGTGGTGATGCGCCTTGTCGGTGGCAGCCCCGACGACGTAGGCAAGTGCCCGCATCGCCTCGGTCTGGCTCTTCATCGACATCAGCATGCGACGCACGTCGGCGTGATGGATGATGCTGACCTTGGGGCCGCCGCGCACACCGGCTTCGGTCCCCTGGACGCGATCCTTCGCATACTGCAGCGCGTGCTGGTAGGCCCGCTCGGCGAGCGCGAGCCCTTCCATGCCGACCGCAAAGCGGGCCTCATTCATCATGATGAACATGTATTCGAGCCCGCGGTTGGCCTCGCCCACGAGGGTTCCGACGGCACCGCCCTTGTCGCCGAAGGCGAGCACGCAGGTCGGGCTGGCGTGAATCCCAAGCTTGTGCTCGATCGACACGCAGTGCACGTCGTTGCGTTCCCCAAGGCTTCCGTCCGCTTCGACCTTGAACTTGGGCACGACGAACAGGGAGATGCCCTTCACCCCCTCGGGTGCGTCTGGCAGACGTGCCAGGACGAGGTGCACGATGTTGTCGGTGAGGTCGTGTTCACCATAGGTGATGAAGATCTTCTGCCCGAAGAGCTTGTAGGTGCCATCTCCCTGAGGCTCGGCCCTGGTGCGAACGGCGGCGAGATCCGAGCCGGCCTGTGGCTCGGTCAGGTTCATCGTGCCGGTCCACTCACCTGACACCATCTTGGGCAGATACAGGTTCTTCTGTTCGTCGCTGCCTCGCAGCAGCAGCGCCTCGATTGCCCCGTTGGTGAGCATCGGGCACAGCGAGAAGGCCATGTTTGCCGACTTCCACATCTCCATCACGGCGGTCGACAGCAACTTGGGCAACCCCTGGCCGCCGTAATTCGGGTCTGCGGCGATCGCCGTCCACCCCGACTCAGCGAACTGGGTGTAAGCCTGCTTCCAGCCGGCTGCCGTCTTGACTTCTCCGTTGTGCCATTTCGCACCCTCCTGGTCACCGGACCAGTTCAGCGGCGCGAGCACGCCGCTGGCGAATTTGTCGGCCTCTTCCAGGATCGCATCCACGAGATCGACCGACACTTCGTCGTTGCCCGGCAGCTGCGCCACCTCCTCGAGGCCGGCCAGCTCGTTCATAACAAACTGCATGTCGCGAATCGGTGCACTGTAGTTGCTCATCTGTGCTTTCACTCCAAGGTGGTTGTTTGGCTTACTTGTTCAGCAGATAACGGCGGTCGTCGAAGGCAGCGACCCAATCCGGGCGGTATACGACCAGCACCGTCACGACCGCGCCGCTGATCCAGGCTTCGGAAAAGCCGAGCAGCAGGAAATACGGC
>JBFGUQ010000453.1:0-1992 GCA_041565515.1 Rhodocyclaceae bacterium
ATGCGGCTCAGGATCCAGTCCCGCCCGGGGTGCGCGGCGGCGAACGCAGGCGTCCACACTTCGCCGGTCGGTCGTCGGCCTCGAAATACCGTCCCCGCCGCGGCGCCTGCGCCGATCCTGGCACGAATGCGATGGCGCCCGCGCGGCGTGCACCCGCTGCCTTCCTGCTCACCGGGCCCGTTGAGCGCGGTCGACACCGGGTAGCGGCGCAGGCAGGTGCCATCCCATGCGAGGAGTTCGAGCGTCTGCGCGCCGATATCGATGCGGATACGCATGGCGCCCGACATGGCAGCGGCCGCCATCAGGCCGTCATCGTGCGGCCGCGACGGCCGGCGAAGAAGCTCGACAGCATGGCGCCGCACTCCCCGGCCAGCAGCCCGCCCTCGATGGTCGCGTGATGGTTCAGCCGCGGCTCCGCAAACAGGTCGAGGACGCTGCCCGCCACCCCGGTCTTGGGGTCGCGGGCACCGAACACGACGCGCGCGATGCGCGCATGCATGATCGCCCCCGAGCACATCGCGCACGGCTCCAGCGTCACGAACAGTTCGCAGCCGGGCAAGCGATAGTTGCCCAGGCGCGCGCCGGCGTCGCGCAAGGCCATGATTTCGGCATGAGCGGTCGGGTCGTTGCGCCCGATCGGCTGATTGAAGCCGCGGCCGACGATCTCGCCCTCGAGCACCACCACGGCCCCCACCGGAACCTCGTCGCAGGCACCGGCCTGGCGCGCCTGCTCCAGCGCGGCGCGCATGTAGTCTTCGTCGTTCATGTTCGGTTCGACCGATCTCTCCAAGGCCGTGATTCTAGCGGACATCCAGGCCGACGCCGATCTTGCCCCGAGGCGCGCGTGCAAGCCGCGACGTATTCCGCGGGCGCCGATGTCGCCCGCCGCAACAGGGCGGGAACGCCAGCGACTGCTGTAGAATCCATTTGGCTTTGCCCCGGACGACGGGGCTGCTTCCGATAGCGCATCGACCATGACATACAGCATCGACCTGACCCTGCCCTATGCTCCGCTCGTGCGTCGCATCGAAGCCGAGGCGAACGTGATCGGCGACCAGATCCTGAAGATCGACCACTTCCTCAACCATCGCATCGAGCCCGATTTCATCACCGAGCTGGGCCGCGAGCTGGCGCGACGGATCTCGCCCTTCGAACCCACCGTGATCCTCACCGCCGAGGCCAGCGGCATCGCGCCGGGCCTCGTCGTGGCGCAGGCGGTGAATGCCCCGCTCGTGTACGCGAAGAAATACGCCCCGCAGGTCGAGTCGCCGTCGCTCGCGCGCGTCATTCCCTCACCCACTAAGGGCGGCGAGACCAAGCTGGTGCTGTCGCAGCGCTATATCCAGCCCGGCGCGCGAGTCGCCATCGTCGACGACTTCCTGTCCAACGGGCGCACCGCCGCGGCGCTGGTGGAGATGGCGCGCGAAGCGGGCGCGTTGGTGCTGTGCGCCGCCTTCGTCGTCGAAAAGCGCTTCAGGCAGGGGCACGCCATCATCGAGGAGATGGGGGTGCCGGTGGTCACGCTCGCCCAGGTGGAGCGTCTCGACGGCGGGCGGGCGATCCTCCGCCAGCCACAGTAACGAGCCCGGTCCTCCCATGCGACCGCTCCATGCACGCCACCCGCTGGATCGTGGCGATTCCATTCGACCAAGCCAGGCGCTGCCGCAGGAAACTGGATCCGCCATGCACGATCTTCAGAAACAAACCGAGGCCTTCGCCGCCGAGATCGAGGACGAACTGCGCCAGGGGATGCTGAGCTTCCCCACCGTGTTCGACCTGTCGATGCGGATCAAGCACATCGCCGACGATCCGGATTCCTCGCTGGACGACATCGCCCGCGTGGTAAAGGCCGAGCCGGTGCTCAGCGCAAAGACGCTGCGCATGGCCAACACGCTGCTGCTGAATCCGTACCGGGCACAGATCACCAACGTGCAGGACGCGGTCAATCGCATCGGCATCTCCACGCTGCGCTGCCTCGCCTACTCGGTCGCG
>JBFGUQ010000454.1:0-1988 GCA_041565515.1 Rhodocyclaceae bacterium
ACGGCTTCATGGCGGTCAAGGGTGACCTCAACACGGTGGTCGGTTTCGGCTTCTACCAGCACGCCGAGACACCGGGCCTGGGCGGCGAGGTCGACAACCCGAAGTGGACAGCGATGTGGCCCGGCAAGACCTTGTTCGACGACTCGGGCAAGCCGATCATCGAGATCGTCAAGGGCGGCGTCGACCCGTCCAGCCCGAATGCCGGGCATCAGGTGGATGCCCTCGCCGGCGCCACGCTGACCAGCAACGGCGTCAATCGCCTGCTTCAATTCTGGCTCGGTGAGCAGGGCTTCGGCCCCTTCCTCGCCAAGCTGCGCACACAGGGGGCCTGATCATGTCTCATCCCACGGTGAAGGAAGTCCTGCTCAACCCGATCTTTCACAACAACCCCATCGGCCTGCAGATTCTCGGCATCTGTTCGGCGCTCGCCGTAACCTCGAACCTGCAGACGGCGATGGTGATGTCGATCGCGCTGACGCTGGTGACGGGTTTCTCGAACCTGTTCATCTCGATGATCCGCAGCCAGATCCCGAGTTCGATCCGCATGATCGTGCAGATGGTGATCATCGCCTCGCTGGTGATCGTGGTGGATCAGCTCCTCAAGGCCTATGCGTTCAGCCTGTCCAAGCAATTGTCGGTGTTCGTCGGCCTGATCATCACCAACTGCATCGTCATGGGGCGCGCCGAGGCCTTCGCCATGCAGAACCCGCCTTTCCTGTCCTTCATGGACGGCATCGGCAACGGCCTGGGCTACAGCGCGATGCTGATCGCGCTCGGCATAATCCGCGAGCTCTTCGGCGCCGGCAAGCTGTTCGGCATCGAGATCCTGCCGCTGACCAAGGACGGGGGCTGGTACCTGCCCAATGGCCTGCTGCTGCTGCCGCCTTCGGCGTTCTTCCTGATCGGGCTGTTCATCTGGGCGCTGCGCACCTGGAAGAAGGAGCAGGTCGAGGAGCCGAGCTTCCGCATGGCGCCGCAGGCGATCAAGAAGGAGGCTTTCTGACATGGAGCACTTCATCAGCCTCTTCGTGCGCGCCGTGTTCATCGAGAACATGGCGCTGGCCTTCTTCCTCGGCATGTGCACCTTCATCGCCATTTCGAAGAAGGTCGAGACCGCGATCGGCCTCGGCATTGCGGTGGTGGTGGTGCAGACCATCACCGTACCGGCGAACTACCTCATCTACACCTGGCTGCTGCGCGATGGTGCGCTCGCCTGGGCGGGCCTGCCCGACGTCGACCTGTCCTTCCTCGGCCTGCTGTCGTACATCGGCGTGATCGCGGCGATCGTTCAGATCCTCGAGATGCTGCTCGACAAGTACGTGCCCGCGCTCTACAACGCCCTCGGCGTGTTTCTGCCCCTGATCACGGTGAACTGCGCGATCCTGGGCGGCACGCTGTTCATGGTCGAGCGCGACTACAACTTCCCCGAGAGCCTGGTGTACGGGCTTGGCTCCGGCTTCTCCTGGGCGCTGGCCATCGCGCTGCTCGCCGGCATTCGCGAGAAGCTCAAGTACAGCGACGTGCCCGATGGCCTGCAAGGCCTGGGCATTACCTTCATCACCATCGGTTTGATGTCCCTGGGCTTCATGTCCTTCTCCGGTGTGCAGCTGTAAGGATGGAATGAACGCATGATTACCGAAATCATACTTGGCATCGGCATGTTCACCGCCATCGTCCTCGCGCTGGCCCTGTTCATCATTTTTGCCCGCTCCAAGCTGGTCGCCAGCGGCGACGTCACCATCGACATCAACGGCGAACACAAGCTCGTGGTGCCGGCTGGCGGCAAGCTGCTGCAGACCCTCGCCAACAACGACATCTTCCTGTCGTCGGCCTGCGGCGGCGGCGGCACCTGCGCGCAGTGCAAGTGCCTGGTCGAGTCCGGTGGCGGCGAGATGCTGCCCACCGAGGAGTCGCACTTTACCCGCCGCGAGGCACGCGCGGGCTGGCGCCTGTCGTGTCAGACGCCGGTCAAGCAGGACATGAAGATC
>JBFGUQ010000455.1:0-1983 GCA_041565515.1 Rhodocyclaceae bacterium
CACCGGCGCCATGTTGGCGTAGGCCGCGGCGCCCATCCAGGTCTCGGCGCCGTCGATCAGGCCCTGCTTGAGACCATCGAGGGTCTCTTCCCAGGCCAGCGGGATCGGGTTCAGGTTCATCAGCTCCATGGCGATACGGCCCAGCTGGGTGCCGGTGACGCGGTTCTTGGTGCCGGCGAGCTGGTCGACGCTGGTGATCAGCGGCTGGTCGGCGAACTTCTTGCCGAGCATGATGCCGCGCAGCTCGCAGTGGGTGTACAGGAACTGGATGTTGTGGCGCTTGCGCAGCGGCTCGCGCAGCAGCTTCTCGCTCTTCGGGTGATAGAAGAAGTGGTGCTGGGCGGCGCGCGACGGGAACATGTAGGCGAAGTCGAGCACGTTGTAGTAGGGCGCGGCGCCGGCCGAGTTCTGCGTGCTGGCGGTGAACAGGTCGACGATGCCCTGCTGGGTCTTCTTGACGCAGTCGAGCTGGTTGCAGATCGCATTGTTGCCGATGAATTCGATCTTCAGCGCGCCGTCGCTGCGCTTCTCCAGTTCCTGCGCAAACCACAGCTGCCCGGACTCCTGGATCTTGAGGTTGTCTTCGTTGAAGCCCGAGGCGCCGAACTTGAGCGTCATCAGCGGCGTGCCGGCCTTGCGTGCGTCGGCGGTCTGTGCGGCTGCCCGCCCGACGCCTTCCAGCGTGAGGGGTCCGAACATGCCCGCGGCGGCGAGGGCGGTGGATGTGAGGCCGTAGCGTCCGGCGATGCGGAAGAATCCACGGCGGTCGAGCTTGGTTTCGTTGGCCATTTTGATGTCTCCTCTTTGAGGCAGGGGTGGGCGGTATTGCCCGTGAAACGCTTGTTATCGGGTAGCGCCGGCGTCGATCGCGCCGGCTTCGGGTGCAGGCACGACTACCGGCTTGCGCAGCAGCCGGCGCGTCAGCGGTTGTCTTCGAGGATCATGTCGGATGCCTTTTCGCCGATCATGATCGTGGGCGCGTTGGTGTTGCCCGACACCAGCTCGGGCATGATCGAGGCGTCGACCACGCGCAGCCCCTCCAGCCCATGCACCCGCAGGCGCTCGTCGACCACCGCCATCGGGTCGCTCCCCATCTTGCAGGTGCCGGCCGGGTGGTAGATCGACTGGCTGTAGCGGCGGGCGGCATCGAGCAGTTCGGCGTCGGTCTGGAACTGGGCGCCGGGTACGTATTCGGAAATGATGTGCGGCTTGAGCGAAGGCGCTTCGGCGATGCGGCGCGCGACCTTGATGCCGCCGACCGCGACCGCGCGGTCGCGCTCGTCCGACAGGTAGTTGGGGTGGATCGCCGGGTACTGCAGCGGGTCGGCCGACTGGATCTCGATATGACCGCGGCTGTAGGGGCGGAGCTGGCACACCGAGGCGGTGAAGGCCGAGAACGGGTGAGCGCCCTCGCCCGGCTTGTCGGCACTGAGCGGCTGCATGTGGAACTGGATGTCGGGACGGTCCACTTCGGGACCGGAGCGGGTGAAGATCGTCACCTGGCTCGCCGCCAGCGTGAGCGGGCCGGTGCGGTTGAGCATGTACTGCATGCCCACCCAGGCCCTGCCCATCATGCTGTTCACCTCGTCGTTGAGGGTGCGTTCGCGGGTCTTGAATACGAGGCGTACCTGCAGATGGTCCTGCAGGTTCTGGCCGACACCGGGCAGGTCGTGGACCAGGGGCACGCCGACCTTCTTCAGCAGCTGCGCCGGGCCGACACCCGAGTTCTGCAGGATCTGCGGCGAGCCGATGGCACCGGAGGCGAGGATCACCTCGGCGCGTGCGCGCGCCTCGCGCAATTGGCCGCCCTGCCTGAACTCGACGCCGACCGCACGCCTGCCCTCGAACAGCACCCGCGTGGTCTGGGCCTTGGTCTCGACGACCAGGTTCGAGCGCTTGCGCGCCGGCCTCAGGAAGCCCTTCGCGGTACTCCAGCGAAAGCCCTTGTGCGCCGTCTGCTGGAAATAGCCCACGCCCTCCTGC
>JBFGUQ010000456.1:0-1982 GCA_041565515.1 Rhodocyclaceae bacterium
AAGATGTCCGCCCGCTCGCGAGCCAATAGTCCCCCTGTCCTAGTCTCCCTTTCTTGGTCCCCATGTCCTGTCGAAGATGCCGGGTCGAATCGACGCTGCGCCGTCGGCCTGCTCGGGCGACGTGCTGGCAGCGTGTTGCCGAGACCCGCGCTATGGCGCCGGCGCACGGGTGGGGATTCATCCATGCGGCGGCATCGATTCGAGTAACGGATCCTGGGTCCTTGCCCAGGCTGCTTCGAGGCCGGGGAGGCGGCGACCCACGGGACGCCGCGTCGCCCGCTGGGAGCTTGGCCATCGCCGACCTGCATGTCTTCTTGCAGCTTGTTTCCCGAATAAGCACCGACGGTTAGCCCGGCAACGGTGGCGCTCGCCTTGCGTCAGGCGCCTGCGGGCTGCTTGCCCGGCAGGCCAGTCGCCGATGCGCCGATCAGCGGCTCGGGCGCATTTCTACCCGGCCCCGAAGCGGCTGCCGGCCCGGTTCGCCACCTAGGCCAGCGGAAACGCCGGCTGCTCGGGCGCGGCTGTCGCGGCGGGTCTGTGGACCATATCGGTGCATGGATGCTGCAGTGCACCATGGATACGCTCCAAATGCGTGCGTGCCCTCGCCTCCGTTCCTTTGCATCCAAGCCTCTCGGGAGTGACCGATTCACGCCAATCCATTGGCTGGCCTGAGTTTCCTTGTGCATTGCAGCAAACTGGCACGACTGATGCTCTGGAATCATCGACATCGAGGCAAGCGCGGCACCGTCCGGGTGAAATACGGGCGCGCTCTGCAGCTGTTCGATCGCAGGGTTCCATCATCACATGCAAGGAGACGTTGCCATGAGTATCTTCAATGCCTATCAGGCCCGCTTCGAAGCGGCACGCGAAGAGGAAATGTCGCTGCAGGAGTATCTGGAGCTCTGCCGCCGCGACCCTTCGGCCTATGCCACGGCGCCGGAGCGCATGCTGATGGCGATCGGCGAGCCCGAACTGGTCGACACCCGCCTCGACCCGCGCCTGTCGCGGATCTTTTCCAACAAGGTCCTCAAGCTCTACCCCGCGTTTCGCGACTTCTACGGCATGGAAGAGGCGATCGAGCAGATCGTGTCCTACTTCCGCCACGCCGCCCAGGGCCTGGAGGAGAAGAAGCAGATCCTCTACCTCCTCGGCCCGGTCGGCGGCGGCAAGTCCTCGCTAGCCGAAATGCTCAAGAGCCTTATCGAGCGGGTGCCGTTCTATGCGGTGAAAGGCTCGCCGGTGAACGAGTCGCCGCTGGGACTGTTCGACGTGAACGAGGATGGCCGCATCCTCGAGGAGGACTACGGCATACCCCCACGCTACCTGAACCGGATCATGAGCCCGTGGGCGGTGAAGCGGCTCAACGAGTTCGGCGGCGACGTCACGAAGTTCCGGGTGGTCAAGCTCACGCCCTCGGTGCTCAAGCAGGTCGCGGTGGCCAAGACCGAACCCGGGGACGAGAATAACCAGGACATCTCCTCGCTCGTCGGCAAGATCGACATCCGCAAGCTCGAGCAGTACTCGCAGGACGACCCCGATGCCTACAGCTACTCCGGCGGCCTGTGCCTGGCCAACCGCGGCCTGCTCGAGTTCGTCGAGATGTTCAAGGCCCCGATCAAGGTCCTGCATCCGCTGCTCACCGCGACGCAGGAAGGCAACTACAAGGGCACCGAGGGCTTCGGCGCGATCCCCTTCGACGGCATCGTGCTCGCCCACTCGAACGAATCGGAATGGGCGGCGTTCAAGAACAACAAGAACAACGAGGCCTTCCTCGACCGCATCTACACGGTGAAGGTGCCCTATTGCCTGCGCGTCTCGGACGAGATCCGCATCTACGAGAAGCTGCTCACCCACAGTTCGCTCGCCGATGCGCCCTGCGCGCCGGATACGCTGAAGATGATGGCGCAGTTCTTCATCCTGTCGCGGCTGAAGGAGCCGGAGAACTCGAGCATCTTCTCGAAGATGCGGGTGTACGACGGCGA
>JBFGUQ010000457.1:0-1969 GCA_041565515.1 Rhodocyclaceae bacterium
ACCGCGGCAACCGGGGCGCAGGTTGAGGCTGGCGAAATAGACGTCGTGGCGTGCAGCCCACAGTCGGCTGCGGTCCTCCGGTCGCTCGGCCCATTCGAAGTCGAGGCCGCCGTTGTCGCGCGCGATCTCCTGCACGGTCCGGGCCTGCTCGGCGACGCTCGCGGGCGAACCGTGGAATTCGAAGAACAGCATCGGCGCCTCGCGCAGCGTCGTCTTGCTGTAGCGGTTGATCGCCTGCACGGTCAGGGTGTCCACCAGTTCGATGCGCGCGACCGGGATGCCGAGCTGGATGGTCTGGATGACGGTATTGACCGCATCGACCACGTCCGGAAAGGCGCATACCGCGCCCGACACGGCTTCGGGCAAGGGGTGCAGGCGCATCGTGAGTTCGGTGATGATGCCGAGGGTGCCCTCCGAGCCGACCAGCAGGCGCGTAAGGTCGTAGCCCGCCGAGGACTTGCGCGCCCGCCCGCCGGTGCGGATCACCCTGCCGTCGGCGAGGACCGCGGTCAGGCCGAGTACGTTGTCGCGCATGGTGCCGTAACGCACCGCGTTCGTGCCCGAAGCGCGCGTGGCGGCCATGCCGCCGAGCGAGGCGTCTGCGCCCGGGTCGATCGGGAAGAACAGGCCGCTGCCGTGGAGTTCGGCGTTGAGTTGCTTGCGCGTCACCCCGGGCTGGACCACCGCGTCCATGTCTTCGGGGTGCACCGCGACCACCTTGTTCATCTGGCTGAAGTCGACGCTGATGCCGCCGCGGATGGCGAGGATGTGCCCTTCGAGCGAGCTGCCGACGCCGAAGGGGATGATCGGCACGGCGTGCTCGTGGCACGCCCGGACCGTCGCCACGACCTCGTCGGTATCGTGGACGAACACCACGGCGTCGGGCAGCGCGTCCGGAAAATGCGATTCGTCGTGGCCGTGGTGCGCCCGTACGCCCTCGGACAGGGTGAAGCGCTCGCTGAAGCGCGCCTTCATCGTGTCGGCGAAGCCCGCCGGCAAGGGCCCGCGTCCGGCCGATTTGCGTGTGTCCATGGATCCTCCTGATGCTGTCCGCCGATTATCCCGGTTCCGGCCGCTCGGCCGCTTCTGGGCCTCGCATCGGCGACGCGAAAAGTGTTTGACAGTTCTCCGGGTGCCTACTATAGTGCGGGGCTTCCCGCGTGGAGGGATACCCAAGCGGTCAACGGGAGCAGACTGTAAATCTGCCGGCTCAGCCTTCGAAGGTTCGAATCCTTCTCCCTCCACCAGCAGTATTTTGAGCCGGGCCGCAGGTGCGTCAAGTGCAAGGCGGTCGGCGTGGCGGTTGTAGTGAATCGGCTGCGAGTTGTTCCTGCGGCATGGCAAGTGCGGGTGTAGCTCAATGGTAGAGCAGAAGCCTTCCAAGCTTATGACGAGGGTTCGATTCCCTTCACCCGCTCCAGGATGTGCTGTTTTCGGCGCCCATGTAGCTCAGTGGTAGAGCACTCCCTTGGTAAGGGAGAGGCCACGTGTTCAATCCACGTCATGGGCACCACTCATTTTCCGCCTGGCCTGGCACGGTGCCCATTGGGTACCGTTCCGGTTTTTCTGGTTCTGATTTAAGGATAGCGATATGGCTAAGGGTAAGTTTGAGCGGACGAAGCCGCACGTGAACGTTGGCACGATTGGCCACGTTGACCATGGCAAGACGACGCTGACGGCGGCGATCACGACGATTCTGTCGAAGAAGTTCGGCGGCGAGGCCAAGGACTACGCATCGAGCGACAGCGCGCCGGAAGAGAAGGCGCGCGGCATCACGATCAACACCGCGCACGTCGAGTACGAGACCGCGGCGCGCCACTACGCGCACGTGGATTGCCCGGGCCACGCCGACTACGTGAAGAACATGATTACCGGTGCGGCGCAGATGGACGGCGCGATCCTGGTGTGCTCGGCCGCGGACGGCCCGATGCCGCAGACGCGCGAGCACATCCTGCTGGCGCGCCAGGTC
>JBFGUQ010000458.1:0-1951 GCA_041565515.1 Rhodocyclaceae bacterium
AAGGTGCGACCTGCCGGCGGCCGAGCGCATGTTCGTGATCGGCCTGCTTGCCGATATCGGCCACCTGGTGATGTACCAGACCCTGCCGGGGCTGGCGGCCGAGGCCCGCGATGCGGCCGAACGCAGCGGCGAAGCACTGCATCTGGCCGAGCGCCGCATCGTCGGTTGCGACCACGCCGAACTGGGCGCCACGCTGATGGATCGCTGGCGCCTGCCAGCCTGTTTTGCCGGCTCCATCGGCAGCCAGGTCCTGCCCCGCCTCGGCGGCGAATACGCAATCGACGCGGCCGTCCTGCACGTCGCGAGCGCGATCGTTCGCGCCGACCGGATCGGCGAAACGAGCGACGCGACGGCGGCGCGGATCGATCCCGTCGTGTGGGCGCAACTTGAGCTGCCGCCCGATCGCCTTCGCGCCGTACGCGAGGAGGCAGAGCTGCATCTGGTGGCCTACGTTGCGCTGTTCTTTCCGCGCCTCGCCCAGGCCTGAGCCTGCCGCGGCATGGCGCCAGAAAGGCGCGAAAACAATGGACTTTGTGCCGAAAAACCGCGCCTGACGAGCTACTACATCTAGTATCAGCAGCAGGTAAAGTACACAACTTATATTTGCAAGTACCTGTTTTTATTGTTTTTTATTTTTTTGCGAAAACCGCTCATCCGCGCTATTCTTCAATCCGTTCCAAGACACATCGAGGATGAAGAAGAAGATCATGAGCGAGACCAAGAACGCGTCAGCCGTCAGCGGCGTCAAACCCACTGCCGCCAACCTGGCAATGCAGGAGATTTCGGGCGAAGTCCTGATCGAGAAGTACGCCAAGGGTGACGAGAAGACCGTCGCCGAGGTGCGCCAGCGGGTGGCGCGCGCACTCGCCGCGGTCGAAGCCGAGGACAAGCGCGGCTACTGGGAAGCCCGCTTCCTGGAAGCCCAGGAAAAGGGCTTCGTACCGGCCGGCCGCATCAACAGCGCCGCCGGCACCACGCTCGCCGCCACGCTGATCAACTGCTTCGTCCAACCGGTGGGAGACTCCGTCACCGAGGCGGTCGATGGCCGCCCGGGCATCTACACCGCGCTTGCCCAGGCCGCCGAAACCATGCGCCGTGGCGGCGGCGTCGGCTACGACTTCTCGTCGATCCGCCCCAAGGGCGCGCTGGTCAAGGGCACGGCCTCCAACGCATCCGGTCCGGTGTCGTACATGCGGGTGTTCGATCGCTCGTGCGAGACCGTCGAGTCGGCCGGCGCCCGGCGCGGCGCGCAGATGGGCGTGCTGCGCTGCGACCATCCCGACATCGAGGACTTCATCCACGCCAAGGATCACGGCGACCTCACCAACTTCAACATCTCGGTCGGCGTCACCGACCCGTTCATGAAGGCGGTGGAAGCCGACACCGAGGTCGAGCTCGCCCACAAGGCGGAGCCCACCGAGGAACTCAGGAAGGCCGGCGCCTACCAGCGCGACGACGGCCTGTGGGTCTATCGCAAGGTGCGCGCGCGCGACCTGTGGGACCAGATCATGCGGTCCACCTACGATCACGCCGAACCGGGCATCCTGTTCCTCGATCGCATGAACCAGGACAACAACCTGTATTACTGCGAGACCATCGAGGCCACCAACCCCTGCGCCGAGCAGCCCCTGCCGCCCTACGGCTGCTGCTGCCTCGGATCGATCAATCTGACCCCCTTCGTCAAGAACCCCTTCAGCGACAAGGCAGAGTTCGACTACGCCGCCTTCGGCAAGGTGGTCGACGTCTCGGTGCGCATGCTCGACAACGTGCTCGACGCCACCCACTGGCCGCTCGAGCAACAGCGCGCCGAGGCCGACTCCAAGCGCCGCGTCGGCCTCGGCTTCACCGGCCTGGGCGATGCGCTGATCATGCTCGGCAAGCGCTACGACACGCCCGAAGCGCGTGAGGAAGGGCGCAAGATCTCCGAATACATGCGCAACCGCGCCTACCT
>JBFGUQ010000459.1:0-1944 GCA_041565515.1 Rhodocyclaceae bacterium
CAGCCCTGCCCGAGCTCGCGCAACGCCGCCTCCTCGCGCGCCTTGTGCGCGTTCTGAAGCGCCTCGACGCGCTCGCTATGGGTTTCGCTGCCGAGCGCGGATTCGATCGCCGGCCCGAGTTCACGGATGAAGGTCTGCATGCGCGAGCGCAGCGCCGCACCACGGCCGGCCGGCAGGGTCAGCAACTTCGGGCGCAGCGACTCGTCGAAGTTGTGCAGGTAGCAAAGGTCGGGCGGCACGGCCTCGCCGGCCGCGCGTTCCCGCAGCAGGCGGAAAGTGGTGGCGTGCTTGCCGCTGCCGGGCTCGCCGAGCACGAAGACGTGGTATCCGCTGTGCCCCATCGCCAGACCGAAGCGGATGGCCTCCACCGCGCGCGCCTGACCGAGATCGCCCGAGTGATCGGACAGGGCCTCGGTGGTGTCGAAAGTGAAGCAGGCGGGGTCGCAGTTGACACGCAGTGCCGTCGCCGGCAGCGGCAAGAGGTCGGCCATGGTTGTTCTTCTCCAAATGCCGGGGTCGATCCGGGCCCGAATGATACACCTCCGGTCACGTCCCCCGCCTTGCAGCCGCCGGCCCCTGTGCCGATAATCCGATCAACCCTCTGCCAGGCTTGCGCCATGAAAGTCATACCGATCCACGAGGCTGCGGCCCCGATCCTCTCCCGACCCGCCGGGCTCGTGCCCGCGGCCGGCGAGCCGCTGTACGATCGCCGCGGACGCAGCGTGCGCGATCTGCGCATCTCGGTCACCGATCGGTGCAACTTCCGCTGTGTCTACTGCATGCCGCGCGAGGTCTTCGACGACAACTACGCCTTCCTGCCGCGCCGCGAACTGCTCAGCTTCGAGGAGATCCTCCGCGTGGCCCGGCTCTTCGTCGCCCGCGGCGTCAGGAAGCTGCGCATCACCGGCGGCGAGCCATTGCTGCGCAAGAACATCGAGCGCCTGATCGAGATGCTCGCCCGCCTCGAGGGCGTGGAGATCACGCTGACCACCAACGGCGTGCTGCTGCCGAAGATGGCAGCGCGGCTGAAGGACGCCGGCCTGCACCGCGTCACCATCAGCCTCGATGCGCTCGACGATGCCACCTTCCGGCGCATGAACGATGCCGACTTCCCGGTCGCGCGCGTGCTCGAGGGCATCGCCGCTGCCCGCGACGCTGGCCTCGGGCCGATCAAGGTCAACATGGTGGTCAAGCGCGGCACCAACGATCAGGACATCGAGCCGATGGCGGCGCATTTCCGCCACAGCGGCCACATCCTGCGTTTCATCGAGTTCATGGACGTCGGCGCCTCCAATGGCTGGAAGATGGACGAGGTCCTGCCTTCGCGCGAGGTCATCGCCCGCATCGACAGCCGCTTCCCGCTCGAGGCCATCGACCCGAACTACGAGGGCGAGGTCGCCGAGCGTTGGCGCTACCGCGACGGCGGCGGTGAAATCGGCGTGATCTCGTCGGTGACGCAGGCTTTTTGCTCGACCTGCACCCGCATCCGCCTGTCCACCGAAGGCAAGCTCTACACCTGCCTGTTCGCCCAGTCCGGCCATGACCTGCGCAGCTTGCTGCGCGAGGGCGCGGACGACGCTCGCCTCGACGCCGCGATCGCCGCCGTGTGGCAGGATCGCGAGGATCGCTACTCCGAGATCCGCACGACCGAGACCGCCGGCCTGCGCAAGATCGAAATGTCCTACATCGGCGGTTGAGCGCCCGCGCGCCGGATCTACTGCCGCAGCGCCTCGAACTCCATGCTGAGTCCGACCTCGTCGCCGACCATGCCGCGGTCGACCCCGTAGCTCATGCCCCACTGGCTGCGCTGCAGCGTGGTACGTGCCGACACCCCGAGCGTGTGCTTGCGGTGACCGAAGGGATAGGCGGCCGCCTTGTTCAGGCTCACGTCCAGGGTCACCGGCCGGGTCTGGCCGAGAAGGGTGAGGTTGCCGGCAAGCTTGC
>JBFGUQ010000460.1:0-1925 GCA_041565515.1 Rhodocyclaceae bacterium
ACAACCGACCAGTCGGTCCCAGACGCCGCCACCGCCGCCTTGAAGCCTTGCGGCGCCGCGATCTCGGTCACCCGCCAGCCGCCGGGGCCATGCGCCTGGTCGTCGTTGCGGACCAGGGCGTTTTCACGTCCCGGGACATGCGAGACGGAAAAGGATCGCGAGGGATAGGCCAATCCCTCGCCGCGGGCCTTGACGTAGGCCTCCTTGCGCACCCAGATTTCGAAGAAGGCCTCGCGCCGCGCCACAGGCGGAAGCCCAGCGAGCGCCTCGCATTCTTCGGGCGAAAACGCCAGGCGAGCCACACTCGCGCAGTCCACATCGGCAGCCATGGCCTCGATATCCACTCCGACCTCGCGCTCCCGCACGACCGCGAACAAGCTGAAATCCCCCGCATGCGACAGGTTGAAGCAGACGCCCGATCCATCCTGCAACCAGGGCTTGCCGCGACGGCCGTAGCCGATCTGCAGTGACGCGGGGTCCGCGCGCACGTAAGCGGCCAGCACCCGCCTCATCAAGGCGCGGGCGACGATGAATCGCCTGCGCAGGTCGAGAGTCCGGAATCGATCGGCTCGGGCGCGCTCGTCCCCCGAAAGAATCCCGGCCAGACGCGCCACTACGTCATCGGTGACGCGCAGCGAGGCCGTCCAGACATGAACCGCGGCACGATCCAACACCGGCAGCGACAGGCGCGGCGAGGACACGGCTAGGGTCGCGCCGGGCAGACGGCGTCGATGCGCGCCTGCAACAACGCCGCCAACTTCTCGACCACGGGCACCTTGACAAGATCGCCGTGGCTGCCGGGCAGCTGGTGCGTCCGAGTGCCCCCGAGGAGCCACCGCGACCAGCCGAGGCCGTCGATGCTGGCTCGAGCGGCGGACTGCTCGGCGACGAAGAGTTCGACCGGTTGCGCATAGGGACCGGGCCTGTAGCTCCAGTGCGCCCAGCGATGAGCCTCGCCGACGGTATCCAGCTTCCGCCACCGGTCCAGCCCCATGGTGTGCAGGACGGCGAAGTACGCGCGCTCCTGCAACTGGCGAAGACTCGACCTGCCCTGCAGCAGCCCGGTGAATTCCTTGATCAGGGGCTTCGCCTTCGTGGCTTGCGGTGCATAGGTATCGAGCAGCGCGAGCAGGGCCACCTGCTCGCCGGCTGCGTTCAGCTGCTGCGCCATTTCGTAGGCGACGACGCCTCCACTCGAGAACCCTGCGATCAGATAAGGCCCGACCGGTTGTGCGGCCCGCATCGACTGCAGGCAATGCGCCGCGATTGCCTCGACGCTGCGATCCGGCTGCCCCGTGCCGAAGACCCCGCGAGCCTGGAGCCCATACACAGGCTGGTCGGCATCCAGATGGCGGGAGAGTTCGTAGTAGTGAAAAAGGTTCCCGCCCATGGTGTGGATCACGAACAGCGGCTGGCGGGATCCGCTCTTCATCGCCACCAGTTCCGGATTCGGGCCCGAGCGGTATTCGTCGCGGATTTGCGCGGCAAGCGTCTCGACAGTGCCTCCGCGAAACCAGAGGGAATCGAGCGGGAGGCGCCGCTGGAAGCTCTTCTCGATCTGGTCCATCAACTGCACCGCCAGTAGGGAATTGCCACCAAGATCGAAGAATTTGTCGCTCATTCCGACCGCATCGCGCTTGAGAAGGATCTCCCATATCCTGACGAGGTGCCGAGCAATGTTGTCCTGCGGCGCTGCACGCTCGAGGCCGCTCGCCCCATTTACCCTTGCCGGAGCCGGCAGCGCCTTGCGGTCGATCTTGCCGTTCGGGGTCAGCGGCAGCGCCGCCAGCTCCACGAAGGCGGCGGGGATCATGTAGTCGGGCAGCTGGCGCTTGAGCGCGGCGCGCAACGCCGCCACGTCGAGCGCCGGCGCCTGCGACACCACGTAGGCCACCAGGCGCCTGTCCCCGCCGCAATCCTCGCGC
>JBFGUQ010000461.1:0-1726 GCA_041565515.1 Rhodocyclaceae bacterium
ACACGGATACATGAACCAGACCCAGCCGAACAATCCCCTCCACGGCATCACGCTGGCGGCAATGCTGCACGCACTGGTCGACCATCATGGCTGGGACGGCCTGGGCCAGCGTATCGACATCCGCTGCTTCACCCATGAGCCCAGCATTGCCTCGAGCCTGAAATTCCTGCGCCGGACGCCCTGGGCACGCGAACGGGTGGAGTCGCTGTACCTCGACCTGCTGCAGGCGAAGGCAGGGCGGCGGCCGGGACGCTGACACGCGGCGGCGCCGGCGAGGCGTCGGCGCCAGTCGGGTCGGCCCCGCGCCTCGGCCGATTCCCCGCCGCCCTTCCCCGGCGGCGGTGTTCCCCATAAACTGGGGGCATTCATGCGGGCACGCGATCGGCGCTGCCCGCCTCACGTTCATCGGATGCACGGCGTCCGACGCCGGAAGTCCGACGCCGAAATCGAAGGAGGCCTCTTGGCCAAGCCAAACTACCAGTTCGAAAAACGCCAGCGCGATCTTGCAAAGAAGAGCAAGCAGGAGGAGAAGCGCCGCAAGAAGCTCGAAGCCAAGGCGGCCGGGGACGGCGGTCCCGATGAGTCGACGAATCCGCCCGGCGCCGCACAAGCGGACGACGGCGACGCCGCGCCCGGCGCCGATGGAGAGCGCTCGCCGGAGGCCTGAACCCGCAGTTTTCAGGCGGCGAGCGCCTGCGCGTGATGGCGCAGATGATCCTCGATGAAGCTGGCGATGAAATAGTAGCTGTGGTCGTACCCCGGCTGCAGGCGCAGCGTGAGCGGATGACCGGCGGCCCTGGCGGCGGCCTCCAGCACCTCGGGCTTGAGCTGGCTGGCGAGGAAGTCGTCGCGGTCGCCCTGGTCCACCAGGATCGGCAGCTTCTCCTGCGCGTCGGCGATCAGTACGCTCGAATCCCATTCGCGCCACTTCGAGCGATCCTCGCCGAGATAACGCGACAAGGCCTTCTCGCCCCAGGGGCAGTCCATCGGGTTCGAGATCGGTGCGAAGGCCGACACCGACCGGTAGCGCCCGGGATTGCGCAAGGCGCAGACCAGCGCACCGTGCCCGCCCATTGAGTGGCCGCTGATGCCGCGCCGGTCCGAGACGGGAAAGTTGGCTTCGATCAGCGCCGGCAGTTCCTGCACCACATAGTCGTACATGCGGTAGTGGCCCGACCACGGCGCCTGCGTCGCATTCACGTAGAAGCCTGCGCCCAGGCCGAAATCCCACGCACCGTCCGGGTCGGCCGGCACCCCGGCGCCGCGCGGGCTGGTGTCGGGCGCGACGACGATAAGCCCGAGCTCGGCGGCGACGCGCTGCGCACCGGCCTTCTGCATGAAGTTCTCGTCGGTGCAGGTGAGCCCCGACAGCCAGTACAGGACCGGCAGCTTCGCGCCACGCTCGGCCTGCGGCGGGAGGTAGACCGCGAACACCATTTCGCAATCGAGCGTGGCAGAGCGATGACGGTAGCGCTTGTGCCAGCCGCCGAAGCTCTTCTGGCAGGAAAGGTTTTCGAGGGTCATGGCGAAATCTCCATCAGGAAGCAGACCGGACGCATCCGGCCGGAGCCCCGGCGAGGGGCTCCAGCGCGCCGTGGATGCCGTCAGAAATGGATGACGGTGCGGATGCTCTTGCCTTCGTGCATCAGGTCGAAGGCCTTGTTGATGTCGTCGAGCGGCATGTTGTGGGTGATGAAGGTATCGAGCGGAATCTCGCCCTTCTGCG
>JBFGUQ010000462.1:0-1706 GCA_041565515.1 Rhodocyclaceae bacterium
CATCCTGGTCGCTTGCGGCGAGAAGAAGGTCGAGGTCATCAAGGTCGTGCGTGCCGCGACCGGCCTGGGCCTGAAGGAAGCCAAGGACGTCGTCGACGGTGCACCGAAGGCCGTCAAGGAAGGCATCGCCAAGGCCGACGCCGACGCGCTGAAGAAGCAGCTCGAAGACGCAGGCGCGAAGGTCGAGATCAAGTAATACTCGATTTTCATGCGGGGCTGGCACCCTCAGGGTGCCGGCCCTTTCGTGCTTTCTAACCTTCTGTCGAAGCCAGAACAGAGCGGCACCGCCAACCGGGCGTTGTGTTCTGTCTTTCCGATGTTAGCCCTCTAGCCGGAGCATTCATGGCGTATTCCTACACTGAAAAGAAACGTATCCGCAAGAGCTTCGCCAAGCGCGCGGCTGTGCTCGATGCGCCTTTCCTGCTCGCCACCCAGATCGAGTCCTTCGCTGAATTCCTGCAGGCCGACACCCTGCCGGAAGCGCGCCGGACCCAGGGTCTGCAGGCGGCGTTCAGTTCGATCTTCCCGATCTCGAGCCACAGCGGCAATGCGCGCCTCGAATTCGTGCAGTACATGCTGGGCGAGCCGGCATTCGACGTGAAGGAGTGCCAGCAGCGTGGCCTGACCTTCGCCTCGCCGCTGCGCGCGCGCGTGCGCCTCGTGATCATGGACCGCGAAGCGCCCAAGGAGACGATCAAGGAAGTCAAGGAGCAGGAGGTCTACATGGGCGAGATCCCGCTCATGACGACCACCGGTTCCTTCGTCATCAACGGCACCGAGCGCGTCATCGTGTCCCAGCTGCACCGTTCGCCGGGCGTGTTCTTCGAGCATGACCGCGGCAAGACGCACTCGTCCGGCAAGCTGCTGTTTTCGGCCCGCATCATCCCCTATCGCGGCTCCTGGCTCGATTTCGAGTACGACCCGAAGGACTACCTGTACTTCCGAGTCGACCGTCGGCGCAAGATGCCGGTGTCGATCCTGCTGCGTGCGATCGGCATGACGCCGGAACAGATCCTCGAGACCTTCCACGACTTCGACAATTTCCACCTCCAGGCCGAAGGCGCCCAGTTCGAACTGGTGCCCGATCGCCTGCGCGGCGAGGTTGCCCGCTTCGACATCACCACCGCCGACGGCAAGGTCATCGTCGCCCGCGACAAGCGCATCACCGCCAAGCACATCCGTGAGATCGACCAGGCCGGCGTGACCAAGATCGCCGTGCCCGACGACTTCCTGCTCGGCCGCGTGATCTCGAACAACATCGCCGACCCGGAAACGGGCGAAGTGCTGGCGCGCGCGAACGACGAGATCACCGAGGAACTGCTCGAGAAGCTGCGCGATGCCGGCGTGACCGACCTGCGCACGCTCTACATCAACGACCTCGACCGCGGTGGCTACATCTCGCAGACGCTGCGCATCGACGAGACCGCCGACCAGTGGGCGGCCAAGGTCGCGATCTACCGCATGATGCGTCCGGGCGAGCCCCCCACCGAAGATGCGGTGGAAGGCTTGTTCCAGGGCCTGTTCTATGCCGAGGAGCGCTACGACCTGTCGTCCGTCGGCCGGATGAAGTTCAACCGTCGCGCCTACCCGGAGAAGATCGACGAGAAGTCGCCGGGCTGGCTCAAGCGCTTCTACGACCGCGTCGGCCCGCAGGGCGAGGACGGCCCCGGCGTGCTCGTCAATGACGACATCCTGGCGGTGATCAG
>JBFGUQ010000463.1:0-1698 GCA_041565515.1 Rhodocyclaceae bacterium
GGGATCTCGAGGCCGGTAAGGACGCGGATGAGCTGCTTCTCGCCGCCGGCCGGATACAGCGCCGGCACCGGAACCACGCTGGCATCGCTTCCGGCGGCGCTCGCGGCGGCCCGCATCGCTTCGATCGCTTCCGGCTTGTTGTCCTCGATGCCGATCATGAGCGCGCGCGCGCCGATCAACTCGCGCAGGATCGATGCGCCGGCGAGGATGTCGGCGGCGCGCTCGCGCATGAGCCGATCGTCGCAGGTGATCCAGGGCTCGCATTCGGCGCCGTTGAGAATCAGCGTGTCGATGCCCGCGCCCTTGCCGACCTTGACGTGGCTGGGGAAGGTGGCGCCGCCGAGGCCGACGATGCCGCACTCGCGCAGCCAGCCCAGTGCCTGCTCGCGCGAGGCGTTGTGGTAATCGAAGGGGGCGTGCTCGATCCAGCGGTCCTCGCCGTCGGGTTCGATGACGACGCAGCGCGTCTCCAGTCCCGAGGGGTGGGCCATGGTGTGGCGGCCGAACTCGACGACGGTGCCCGAGGTCGGGGCGTGGACGGCCGTGCCGAGGAAGCCCTCCGCTTCGCCGATGCGCTGGCCCTTGAGCACCTCCTGTCCGGGCTGCACGATGCAGCGTGCAGTGGCACGGGTGCTCTGGCGCAGCGGTACGACCAGGTGGCTGGGCAGCGGTGCAGACTGGATCGGGCTGCCGGCGGACTCGTTCTTGTGCGCGTCGGGCTTGATCCCGCCGCGGAAACTGAACAGGCGCCCGATCATGCTGCCGCCTTGATTTCGATCACCGGGTATTTCCACCTCCAGGTCTGCACCGTCTCGGTTACCGGCTCCATGGAGATGCAATCGACCGGGCAGGGCGCGACGCAAAGTTCGCAGCCGGTGCACAAGGGCTCGACCACGGTATGCATCTGCTTGGCCGCGCCGACGATCGCATCCACCGGGCAGGCCTGGATGCACAGCGTGCAGCCGATGCAGGTCTGCTCGTCGATGAGGGCGACGGCCTTGGGTTTCTCGACGCCGTGCTCTTCGGACAGGGGCTTGAATTCCCGCCCGAGCAGATCGGCGAGCTTGCGGATGCCTTCCTCGCCGCCGGGAGGGCATTGGTTGATGTCGGCGTCGCCCTTGGCGATGGCCTCGGCATAGGGCTTGCACCCCGGATAGCTGCACTGCCCGCACTGGGTCTGGGGCAGGATGGCGTCGATCTTCTCGACCAGCGGGTCGCCCTCGACCTTGAAGCGGATGGCGGCATAGCCCAGTGCCGCGCCGAGCACGAGGGCGATGCCGGTCATGACGAGAAGGGCTGTGAGCATGTAGTCGTGTCTATGTGTTGAAAGTGCGCGAGGACGATTGCCGCGCGCTGGGGTGGAACGGGTTCAGCGTTGCACGGGGCAGGGCGTCATCCGCTGCCGTCTTCAGTGAAAACGGTCCAGTCCGGCAAAGCCCATGAACGCGAGGCTCATGAAGCCTGCGGTGATCATGGCGATCGCCGTGCCGCGGAAGGGCAGCGGCACGTCGGCGCCGTCGAGGCGTTCGCGGATGCCGGCGAACAGCACCAGCGCGAGCGTGAAGCCCACCGAGGAGCCGAAGCCGAACAGCAGTGACTGCAGCAGGTTGTGGTTGAGGCCGACGTTGAGCAGCGGAACGCCGAGTACCGCGCAGTTGGTGGTGATCAGCGGCAGATAGATGCCGAGCACCTGGTGCA
>JBFGUQ010000464.1:0-1663 GCA_041565515.1 Rhodocyclaceae bacterium
GACCGGCATCCGCAACTCGCACCTGCTTTCGATCGCGCCCACCGGCACGATCTCGCTGGCCTTCGCCGACAATGCATCCAACGGCATCGAGCCGCCCTTCTCCTACACCTACACCCGGCGCAAGCGCATGGCCGACGGCACCTTCAAGGAATACGCCGTCGAAGACTACGCCTGGCGTCTTTACCGCCACCTCGGAGGCAATGTCGAGGCGCTGCCGCCGAGCTTCGTCACCGCGCTCGAGATCTCCGCGCAGGCGCACAAGGACATGGTCGCGGTGGTCGCGCCCTACGTCGACACCTCGATTTCGAAGACGGTGAACGTGCCCGAGGACTACCCTTACGCGGAGTTCGAGGATCTCTACCTCACCGCGTGGAAGGCCGGCCTCAAGGGCCTGGCGACCTACCGCCCGAACTCGGTGCTGGGTTCGGTGCTGTCGGTCACGCCGACGGCCGAGCAGAAGCAGCCGCACGACGTCGAGATCTCCGACGCCAACAAGCGCCTGTCGATCAAGAGCCTGCCCGCGCCGGTCCTCGCCAGCCTGCGCTGGCCCGGCCGGCCGGAACTGCCCGACGGCAACCTCGCCTGGACCTACATGCTGAACACGCCGCAGGGCGGCTTCGCACTGTTCGTCGGCCAGGTCGGCAACAACGGCGGCTCCTTCCCGTTCGAGGTCTGGGTCAATGGCGCGGACCAGCCGCGTGGCCTGGGTGCGGTGGCCAAGACCCTGTCGATGGACATGCGCGCCAACGACCGCGGCTGGCTCAAGCTCAAGCTCGACACCCTGGCCCGCACGGTCGGCGAGAAGTCCTTCGAGATGCCGACGCCGCCGCACGGCGAGAAGAAGCTCGTGCCGGGCGTGGTGTCCGCCTTCGCCCAGGTGGTGAACTACCGCTGCGAGAAGCTCGGCGCCTTCGAAAAGGAGGACGCGACCAATCCGGTGCTCGACACCTTGTTCAGCCTCGACGAGCCCAAGACCGGCACCGACGGCACGCTGTCATGGACGGTGGACCTCTACAACCCGGCCACCGGCGAGGAGTTCGTCCTCGGCCTGAAGGAGATCACCCTGCCGGACGGCGTCACCCGCCCGTATTCGATGTGGCTGTCGGGCAATTACCCGCGCGCCCTCGACGGCCTGTCCCGCATCCTGTCGCTCGACATGCGCGTGATGGACCCGGCCTGGATCGGCATGAAGCTGCGCAAGCTCCTCGACTACCCGGAACCCCTGGGCGACTTCATGGCCTTCGTGCCCGGCACCAAGCGCCAGCAGAACTACCCCAGCACCGTGGCCTATCTTGCACAGCTGATCATCCACCGCTACGCGATGCTGGGCGTACTGGACGAGAAGGGTTTCCCGACGCGCGAAATGGGCATTCTCGAATCGCCGCGCGACGACAGCGACCCGAAGCTGATGCAGGGCGCCTTGTGCACCGAGTGCGGCAATCACACGGTGATCCGCAAGGACGGCTGCGACTTCTGCACCGCCTGCGGCGCGGTCGGCACCTGCGGCTGAGCCTCCCGCTGCAAGCCATCGCGCGGAAAAGGCGCCCGCCAACTTCAGGTTGCGGGCGTTTTTTCTTGGTGGTTCAATGCTGGTGTATTGTCCCTTCCGGAATTGGATCGGATTTGCTCCTGCCTGGCCTGCCCCCTGCCCGCGCCACGGGGA
>JBFGUQ010000465.1:0-1658 GCA_041565515.1 Rhodocyclaceae bacterium
CGGGCGCAATCGCGATTTCCGGCACCGGCGCGCCGCCGCCGCTGGCGATTGCCTCGATGCAGAGGGTCCGTCGGGGGTCGGCATGCACGCTGCGCGCCAGGGCGAGGTGGCACTCGTTGGCGATGATCCACGCCGGCTCCACCTCCTCGACCAGTTCGCGCAGCCGCGCGGCGGGCAGGGTCGGATCGAGCGGAACGTAGGCGGCACCCGCGCTCAGCACCCCGAGCGTCGCGATGACGGCCGGGATGCCTTGGTCGACGAGCAGGACGACGCGTTGCGCGCGGCCGTCGGCCTGCGCGTGCAGCACCCCGAGTACCGCATTCACGGCGCCCTCGAGCTCCGCGTAGCTGAGGGCGCGGTTCCCTGCCTCGATCGCCAGTCTTTGAGGATGCTTCCGCACCTGGGCGCGAAAGCGCTCGGGCAGGGATTGTTCGAATGACACCATGGGTCGTCCCGATGGCCAGGAGGCCGGATCGCAGTCGTGGATGAGTATCACGAAGCCGCCGGTCGCGATCAATGCAGGACTTCACGTCGAATGAACTCGCCCACCGGATCGCACCCTCCTGCGGCATCCGGCGTCGCCGGCGGGGCGCCGGCCTATCGCTTGCCGGGCCCGAAGAACGCCTGCGGCGCTCGCTTCCCGAGCGCGAGCCAGACCTTGACGACCTCGTAGACGATCACCGTCGCATAGCTCACCGCCATCCACACCAGCGGCTCCTCGATCGGCAGGCCGTGCCAGGCATCGATGTGCACGCCGATCATGGCTTCCGGGCGGAAACCCCACCACCCGTAGGGCAGGGCCAGGGTCACCTCCCACAACAGGCTGATGAGGAGCATGAGGAAGAAGGTGAAGCTGAATGCGCGCCAGTTGATGAATGGCCTGGCAGTATGAAAGAGGGCGGCCGAGGGCACGAGCGCCGCCAGGGTGAGGTAGGTGAAATACCAGGGAAAACCTTCCGGCGAGTCGGACAGAAAACGCTTGTAGGCCGCGGCCACGGCGATCAGGACGAGCCCGAGCAGCACGGACGGATAGTGCGGGCGCACGATGCGCACGATGCCGCGCGCCTGCTGGCGGTAGTCCGGCACGTTGTAGGCGCTCATCCAGTATTCGTCGGCCCAGATGTAGCTCAGCAGCGCGGTCATGAAGCCGGTGAGGTAGAACACGAATTCCTCGACCGGGAGCGGCCCGCCCACGGCGGGGATGGTGAGCCCCAGGGTGGCGCCGTGATTGGTGAACACGAAGAAGGCATTGCCGAAGGCGAGGTCGAGCACGAAGCCCAGCGGCACCAGCGCGAGCAAGGTGCGCCAGAACGCCCGGCGCGGGAATCGCAGTGTCGGCATGCGTGCGAACCAGCCACCGAGGACGGCGACCGGCACGATGAACAGCAGCAGGCTCCAGGTGTAGCCGTAGGGTGTCGGGTTGTCCGAAGGCACGCTCAGCACGCCGGGATGCTCGACGCTGGACAGCGTGAGCGCGGCCGGGACGATCAGCATGGCGGCGAGCAGGACAAGCACCATGAAGGCCTTTACCGACTGCCATTGCCCGGGCCTGCCCTTGTCCCCGCTGCCGTGTTCCCCTCCACGCGACATGACGTCCTCGCGAGCCTTGAAGAGCCGACATTCTGCGCCAATCGGGGGCGGCTGGAGCGGCGACGATA
>JBFGUQ010000466.1:0-1648 GCA_041565515.1 Rhodocyclaceae bacterium
GCGTGGCATTCGCTCTGTTGCTTGCCCCGGGAGCAAGCGCGCGGCCGACCCCTGCGGGTGGAGACATGGCCGCTTGCCGCGGAGTCGCGTAGCCCGGAATGCTGTACCCACGCATTTCGACTACGAAGCGGTATTGACTAACTAGACCGATGTGTCTAATAATTGCCCCATGACAAGCACCGTCACCCCACCGCGCAGGCGTGGCCGCCCTCCGAAGACCGATGGCGATTATCGCGAAACCAGAGAAGCCCTTTGTCGTGCAGGCGTCGCCGCCCTGACCCAGAAAGGATTCTCTGCGACGGGTATCGACGAAATCCTGAAATCGACGGGCGTTCCGAAAGGCTCCTTCTACAACTTCTTTCCGAGCAAGGAAGCCTTTGGTGCCGAGTTGATCAGGCTTTATGCCCAATACTTCGCGCGCAAGCTCGACCGATTTTTCCTCGACGAAAGCCTCACCCCGCTCGAGCGCCTCGAAGCCTTCTGCGAGGACGCTGAACGAAGCATGGCGCGCTACGAATTTCGGCGGGGCTGCCTGGTCGGAAACCTCGGGCAGGAGATGGAGGCGCTGCCGGAGGCTTTCAGAGCCCAACTGACGGAAGTCCTGGAGGACTGGCAGGCGCGCACCGAGCGTTGCCTCGTGGCGGCCAAGCGGGCAGGGGAAGTTTCACAGAATATCGATTGTGCGCAATGGGCGGCATTCTTCTGGATTGGCTGGGAGGGCGCCGTGCTGCGCGCGAAACTCGAGCGCCGTGGCGAGCCGCTGCAGGTGTTCGCCGATCTTTTCGTGCTCAGCCTGAAGCCCTAATTTTTTTGCCTTTTATTAGACGATCGGTCTAATTGCAGTCTGCCCCCGGGCCGGTCCGGCCTGACCAGCGGATGCGCGGAGGCTCGACACCATCGACGCTTCTGCGAGAACTGAAGGTATGCCGGCTCACTACCGGCAGCGATTACACCACCAAGGAGACGCATGCATGGACACCGCGAAAGATGCACCCCCAAAGAAAGCGCCGCTCGAGGGCATCACCGTCCTGGACTTTTCCCGCGTCCTGGCCGGCCCGTACTGCACGATGGTGCTGGCCGATCTCGGTGCGCGCGTGATCAAGATCGAGCGCCTCGCCACGGGTGACGATACCCGCGCATTCGGACCGTTCGTGGACCAGGAGTCCGCCTATTTCATGTGCTTCAACCGTGGCAAGGAGAGCATCGCGCTCGACTTGAAAAGCCCGCGGGACAGGGACTTGCTCGAGCGCCTGCTCGGCGAGGCGGATGTGCTGGTCGAGAACTTCCGGCCCGGCGTGATGGACCGGCTGGGATACGGCGCCGATCGGCTGTCGAGGACGCATCCGCACCTGATCTACGCCTCGATATCGGGCTTCGGACACACCGGTCCTTTCAGCGATCTCCCGGGCTACGACATGGTGGTGCAGGCGATGGGCGGCATCATGAGCCTCACCGGCTGGCCGGACGCGCCGCCGGCGCGCGTGGGTACCAGCTTCGGCGATCTCGGCGCCGCGCTGTTTGCAGCCGTCGGCATCATCGCCTCGCTCTACAAGCGAACCCGCGACGCGCAAGGCACCCGTGTGGATATCGGCATGCTCGATTGCCAGGCGGCGCTGATGGAAACCGCCTTGGCACGCTATGACGTCGA
>JBFGUQ010000467.1:0-1634 GCA_041565515.1 Rhodocyclaceae bacterium
CGTGTGGGTCCTGCAGGGTTCGTCCTATCTGAACTGGGACAGGAAGCGCAGATCGCCCTCGAAGAACAGGCGCAGATCGTTCACTCCGTAGCGCAGCATCGTCAGCCGGTCCGGCCCCATGCCGAACGCGAAGCCGGTATAACGCTCGGGGTCGATACCGCCGAAACGCAGCACGTTCGGATGCACCATGCCGCAACCGGCGATCTCCAGCCAGCGACCTTCGAGCGCGCCGCTCATGAAGGCGACATCGATTTCGGCCGAGGGCTCGGTAAACGGAAAGAAGGAGGGACGGAAGCGCACCTGCAGCTCTTCGGTCTCGAAGAATTTGCGCAGGAAGTCCGCGATGACGCCCTTCAGGTCGGCGAAGCTGACTTTCTCGCCCACCCACAGGCCTTCGACCTGGTGGAACATCGGTGAGTGCGTGGCATCGGAGTCGACGCGATAGACCCGACCCGGCGCGATCACGCGCAGTTCCGGCATCGTCTCGCGCTGCTTGTGCTGTTCGACGTGGGCCTGCATCGCACGGATCTGCACCGGACTGGTGTGCGTGCGCAACAGGACGTCGTCGCGACCTTCGAGGTAGAAGGTGTCGTGCATCGACCGCGCCGGATGGTTTTCCGGCGTATTGAGCGCGGTGAAATTGTGCCAGTCGGTCTCGATCTCGGGGCCGTCGGCGACGACGAAGCCGATCGAGCGAAACAAGGCTTCGATGCGCTCGAGCGTGCGGCTGACCGGGTGCAGCCCGCCGAGGGCGTTGCCTCGACCGGGCAAGCTCACATCCAGCGCCTCGGCCGCGAGCTGGGCCAGCAGCGCGGCCTCGCGCAAGCCCAGACGACGCGCTTCGAGCGCTGCCTCGATCGCGAGCTTGGCGCGGTTGATCGCGGCGCCCGCGTCGCGACGCTGGTCGGGCGCGAGCTTGCCCAGACCCTTCAGCCGCTCCGTCAGCGAGCCGCTCTTGCCGAGGTAGCGCGCCTTGGCCTGTTCGAGCTGGTTGCCGTCGGCAGCCGCAGCGAACTCGGTCTGTGCCTGTTGAACGAGTTGATCCAGGTTGTCCATTTGACTTGCTATCCGGGGATTCAGAAAAAAAAAGGAGGCCAGGCCTCCTTTTTTCGGGCTGCGGTGGATTACGCAGCGAGCTTGGCCCGGGCTTGTTCGGCAATGGCCGCAAACGCCGGCTTGTCGAACACGGCCAGATCGGCCAGGACCTTGCGGTCGACTTCGATCGCAGCCTTCTTCAGGCCGTTCATGAAGGTGCTGTAGGTCAGACCGAGTTCGCGGGCCGCGGCGTTGATACGGGCGATCCACAGAGTGCGGAACTGGCGCTTGCGCTGACGACGGTCGCGGTAAGCGTACTGACCAGCCTTCATCACCGCCTGCTTGGCGATGCGATATACGTTCTTGCGGCGGCCGCGGTAACCCTTGGCCTGGACGAGAACTTTCTTGTGGCGTGCGCGGGCGGTTACACCACGTTTAACTCTGGGCATGGCGGTCTCCTGTCAAGCGTAAGGCAACATTGCGCGGATCAGCTTCTCATCTGCCGCATGAACTTCGGTCATGCCGCGCAGGTGACGCTTCACCTTGGTCGTCTTCTTGGTAAGGATGTGGCGCTTGAACGCCTGGGACCGCTTGATCCC
>JBFGUQ010000468.1:0-1588 GCA_041565515.1 Rhodocyclaceae bacterium
CGGCCGGTCATGGCGTCCTGCTCGATGAGGCCGAGCTTGCCGAAGCTGACGAGGTAGGGGTGTGCCTTTGCCGCCGGCATGCCGGCGTCGCGAGCGAGGTCCTTGAGCATCATCGGTGCGCCGTTGCGCACCAGTGCCTGCAGCAGCGTGCCGCCGACCTCGATCGACTGGATGCCCCGGCGTTCCGAGCTGCGCGAGTCCTCCGCCGGGCTCTCCTCGGCGTTCTTCCTGCCGGCCCGCCTGCTCTTGTCCACTACCGTCTTGTCCGACATGTCCCCTCCTGCGTGGCGCGAGATGTTAGCAGCTTCGCGCCAGGGCGCGCGGCGCCCGGCGCCTGATCCGGCTGCGTCGAAGATTTAACAATAGCGAATGTATTGCCTATTAACAAATTTTCGTCTAGCATTCGGTCCATCGATAGATCAATGGAGTTCAACCCCATGAGCGCAAAACAGTTCGCATCCCAGGCCGACGTCGAAGAGAAGAAGATCAGCTGGGACAAGCTGTCCGACAACGCCTATGCCTACACCGCAGAGGGCGACCCCAACACCGGCATCATCATCGGCGACGACGCGGTGATGATCATCGACGCCACCGCCACGCCGGTCGCGGCACAGGGCGTGATCGCCAAGGTGCGCGAGATCACCGACAAGCCGATCAAGTACGTCGTGCTGACCCACTACCACGCGGTGCGCGTGCTCGGCGCCTCGGGCTACAAGGACGAAGGCCTGGAGCAGATCATCGCCAGCCAGGACACCTACGAGCTCATCGTCGAGCGCGGCCAGCAGGACATGGACTCCGAGATCGGCCGCTTCCCGCGCCTGTTCGAGGCCGTCGAGAGCGTGCCCGGCCTGACCTGGCCGACCATGACCTTCAAGGGCGGGATGACCCTGTGGCTGGGCAAGCTGGAGGTGAGGATCGAGCAGGTCGGTCGCGGCCACACCAAGGGCGACACCATCGTCCATCTGCCGTCGCAGAAGATCTGCTTCTCCGGCGACCTGGTCGAGGCCGACGCCGCCTGCTACACCGGCGACGCCTACCTCGCGGACTGGCCACAGACGCTCGACAGGCTGGCGGCGATGAAATTCGACAAGCTCGTCCCCGGGCGCGGTCCCGCGCTGATGACGCCGGAGAAGGTGCAGGCGGGACTCGCCTACACGCGCGATTTCGTCTCCACGCTTTATCGCAGCGCCCAGGAAGCGGTGGCGCAGGGGCTCGACCTCAAGGGCACGATGGCCCTGGCACGCAAGAACATGGACCCGAAATTCGGCCAGGTCTTCATCTACGAGCACTGCCTGCCGTTCGACGTCACCCGCGCCCACGACGAAGCCAGCGGCATCCGCGATCCGCGCATCTGGACGGCCGAGCGCGACCAGCAGATGTGGCACGCGCTGCAGGAGTGATCGCTGCGGTCGGGTAGGTTTCGGCCGGCCCTGCGGCGGCGATCGGGCCGCTTGCAACCGGCGCTTCGAGCCCGCCCCGAGCGGAAGGCGCACTTCCCCGGGTCTGGCTCCGGCCGACCGGCGGCCGGCGCATCGAAGGCCGCCTGAAGGACCCGCACGCCCAGCAAGAGAGGCCCCCAGGGGCAAGC